>CAYMQX010000014.1:0-17442 GCA_964392495.1 uncultured Anaerolineaceae bacterium | reverse complement strand
CTGCGCGGCCCGTTCGACCAGGTTCCGGGTACCGATCACATTGTTGGTCACGGCCTCGACCGGGTTGGCCTCCATGAGCGGCACATGCTTGTGCGCCGCAGCATGGAAGACCACCTGCGGCTGCTGCGCTGCGAACACTTCCGCCAGACGCGTCTGGTCGCGCACATCCGCAATGATCGGAAAAAGCGGCAGCCCCGGAAAATCCTCGCTCAGTTCCAGCAGGATCTCGAAGATGCTGTTCTCGCCGTGCCCCAAAAGGATCAGGGAGACCGGGTCGCGCCGGGCGATCTGGCGGCACAGCTCGCGTCCGATGGAACCACCCGCGCCCGTGACAAGCACCCGCCTGCCCTCCAGCGCCAGCCCCACGCGCTCATCGTTAAGCCGCACCGGGTCGCGCCGCAGCAGGTCGCTGATATCCACCTCGCGCAGCCGGCTCACATTGACCCGCCCCCCCAGCAGTTCATAGATCCCCGGCATGGTCCGCGAGGGCACACCCTTGACCCGGCAAACATCCGTCACCTGGCGCACCACGCTCCCCGGCGCGGTCGGGATGGCGATGATGACCTCCTCTGCTTGGCCGTTATCCAGCACGTGCGGCAGGTCGGCCAGCTTCCCGATCACCGGTACACCGTAGATCTCATGGCGCTGTTTGGCCGGGTCGTCATCCAGAAATCCGATCGGCCTCAGGTTCACCTGCGAGGTCTTCTGCAATTCCCGCACCACCAGCGCCCCTGCATCCCCCGCGCCGATAATGAGCACCCGCTTCCCGCGCCCCTCCCGGTTGTTGGATTGTTCCGAGAGCATCCGCAGGGCGAAGCGCGAGCCGCCGATCAGAATGATCGAGAGCAGCCAGTCGATGCCCAGCGCCGAGCGCGGCATCCCCGGCCGGACGAGGTCGAGGCCCATCAGGAGCAGCATCACACCGGAGGTCAGCACCGAGGCCGTGGAGACCGCCGCCGTGATCAGGCGCAGTTCGTTGGTGCTGGCATAGGCCCACAGGCGGCGGTACAGGCCAAAGAAGTAGAACGTCGGTATCTTGACCAGCAATGCCACCGCGCACATCACCAGCACCGCCGGGAAGTAGAACGACAGGTTGCCGGCGCTCAACCGCAGCGCGAAACTGCCCAGCACCGAGATGACAATGAGGGCCAGGTCGCCAATCAGGACGAAGCGGTTGCGTATCTGGGGTCGTGATCTGTTCGCGAGCATGGGCAGGCTACCGGCCGCGCATCCAGTCCACCGATTCGCGCAGGCCCTGCTCCAGCGTGACCTCGGCGCGAAAGCCCATCTGCTCCACAGCCTTGTGCGGCGACCCGATGGACCGGTAAATATCGCCAGGGCGTGGTCCGGCAAAGACCGGCTCAGGCGCATCCGGGAACAATCCCAGAAGCACCTGTACCAGGTCAAGGATGCGCACCTCCGTCCCGGTGCAGATATTGAAGATCTGACCCGGCGCGGCGGGGGCATCGGAGGCCGCCAGGTTGGCGCGCACCACGTCCCGGATATGGATCATGTCGCGCGTCTGTCCGCCATCCCCGTAGATGGTGATGGGCTTCCCATCCAGCAGCCGCCGGATGAAGATGGGCACCGCAGCCGCATACATGGAATCCGGGCGCTGGCGCGGCCCATAGACGTTGAAGTAGCGCAGTGCGGTCACTTCCAGCCCAAACGCCTGTGTGTACAACTGCCCGTAGATTTCGTCCACACGCTTGGAGGCCGCATATGGCGAGAGAGGCCGCAGCGGGGTATGTTCCGTGAGCGGCATTTCGGCGGCATCGCCATAGACCGCCGCGCTGCTGGCGAACACCACCCGCCTCACGCCTGCCCGGCGCGCCTGTTCAAAGAGCCGCGCGGTGCCGGTCACGTTCACGTCCAGGCAGGTCTGCGGCTCCTCCATGGATTGCGGCACCGAGACGAAGGCCGCCTCGTGGAAAATCACTTCCACCCCCTTCACCGCCTCTGCGAGCCTGTCCTCATCCCGCAGGTCAGCTTCCAGCAGCTCAATATCCTCCTGCATGCCCTCCAGGTTCTCCCGCTTCCCGGTCGAGAAGTTGTCCAGCACGCGAACCTGCGCGCCCTGCTCCAGCAGCGTTTGGACAAGGTGCGAGCCGATAAAGCCCGCCCCGCCTGTCACCAGGTGCCTCATTTCATCTCCCGCCCCGGCGGATGACCGTGCCGATCGTCCGCAGGATGATATTGAGGTCCATTTGCAGGGAGCGGTGCTTGATATAGTACAGATCGTATTCCAGCTTGATGACCGTATCGTACACGCTGGCGGCATACCCGTAATTGATCTGCGCCCAGCCGCTCAGACCCGGCTTGACCAACAACCGGGCGCGGTAGAAGGGGATCTGCTTCTGGTAGGCGTTCACCAGCTCATAACGTTCGGCCCGCGGCCCCACCAGGCTCATCTCTCCGTGCAGCACATTCCAGAATTGGGGCAGCTCGTCCAGCCGCGTCCGGCGCAGGAACCTGCCCACGCGCGTGATGCGCGGGTCGTTCTCCTGCGTAGGCCGGACCTCCCCGTCCGCCTCGGCGTCCTTCTGCATCGAGCGATACTTGTGGATGATATAGGATTTGCCGCTCTTCCCCAACCGCGGCTGGGAATAGAAGATGGGCATGCCGCTGTCAATGACGATGGCGAGGGCGGTGAACGGGAACGTGACCAGCATCGCCAGCAGCCCCGCCAGCCCCCCCACAATATCCAACAGACGCTTCAGCAGCTCATAAAATCCGCTGCTGCGTGCCTGGTCGATGAAGGAGCGCAGCATCCAGTCCGATTCAAGGTGGTGGATCGGCACGCGCCCGGCGATCTCCTCGTACAGGGTCGGCATGCGCACCACCTCGCTACCGCGCTCCTGCGCATCCAGGATGATCTGGAAGGTGGTGCCGCGCATCAGCCCGGTGATCGCCACCACCACCTCGGTGATGCGGGCGTCCTCGATCACCTTGAGCAGTTGGTCGCTGGTGGCGATGATCGGGTAGCCGATCACCGAACGCCCCACTTTGCGCGGGTCGTCATCAATGAACCCGACCAGGCGGAAGGGCGGCGGGGTCAGCGTGCGATAGACCTCCGCCAGGGATTGTCCGGCCTTCCCCGCCCCCACGATTAACACCCGCCGCTGCATCCCCGTGGAGGTGTACACCCGGATATAAGCCGCCCGCCACAGCAGCGTCAGGAGCGAGGCCAGCACCAGGAACGCACCGATCCCGATGCGGGGCAGCGCATTAGGGTCCACCCGGATGGTGAACAGCAGCGAATATGCCAGCAGCCCGATAAAGGCCGCCGCCAGGATGCCCCTCAGAGTCTTGCGCCAGTTGGAGGAGGTATGCGGATCGTACAGCTCCACCATCAACAGCAGCCACACCAGCGGCAGCAGGTAGAACCAGAATGGCACCACCACCTGGATGAGCTTTTCCGCCCGCGCCAGGGTCATACCGGTCTGAATCAACCGGTAGAGCGAATACTGGTACCAGATATACACCGAGGCGAACAATGCGCCCACGGAGGCGATCAGGTCCCCGATCAGCAGGATCGAGCGCTGCTCGTTGGGGCGCAATCGGAATTGGGAATGCGATTCGGTCATGAACCTTTGTGCCGGGCTGGTGAACAGACTCCACAGGAATCCGCCGCCCCAGGAAATATGCATGCTGGCAATGGCCAGCGGCAGGCCAAAGACCAGGGAAGGTTTTCTTTGCCGGATGGCCGTCCCCAGGCTGGCCAGCAGCAGCACGATGAAATACAACACCAGTTCGGCCGCCAGCAGAAGCCGCGGCCATTCCTGCCAGATCCCCGCGATCCCCAAGCCGATCAGGCTGGCGGTAAACAAGGGCGGCAGAGCCTGCCGCCAGCGCAGCGTTTCGGGGTAGCGCTGCAGCATCCGCATTTTCCAGAACCCGTAGCGCCAATACTGGCTGCCCAGCGCTCCCAGGGTCGCCCGCGCAATATACACCGAGCGGATCTCAGGGTCCAGCCAGATGGTGCCGCCCGCCTGTCTCACTCGTGCATTGAATTCGTAATCCTCGTTGCTCTGCAGTCTCTCGTCGAACTTCCCGATCTTATCAATAAAGTCCCGCCGGAAGGAACCGAATGGAACGGTATCCACCGGCCCCGCCTGCGGGGAAAGGCGGTACATGGCATCCCCCACCCCCAGCGGATGCGCCCCTGCCACCGAGATCGCCTTCGCGATCCAGCTCTTCGCTCCCGGGCGCACTTCCCATACCCCCCCCACGTTCATTCCCAGCCCGCTCTCCAGCGCATCCACCGAACGGCGGACGTACTCCGGGTGCGGCATCGAATGCGCGTCCAGCCTCACCAGGATCTCCCCGCAGGCCGCCTCGATGGCGCGATTCAAACCGGAGGGAATGGTGCGCGCCCAATTATCCACCACCTGCACTTTCAACTCGGGATGGTCGGCGCTGAAGGCCGCGATCACATTGCGCGTCCCATCCACGGAAAGCCCGTCCGAGATCACCACCTCCAGCTTTTTCAGCGGGTAGGTTTGTGCCAGGATGGAATCCAAAAGCAGGCGGATGGTCGCCCTTTCATTGTAACATGGGACAATTATCGAGACCGTGGGTGTCATGGACGCGCCATCTGCATTATACAGAAGCCGGTGATAATCTGTAAGATTAAGCCTCCCGGCCCGGCAGGATGAGATCGACCACCTGCATCATAGAAATGCTCCTTCGAAGGCAGGCCCCTCCCCGCGCCCCATCACGCGTCCCCGAAAGGAATTCGGGCATCCGAACAGGCTCAGGCCTGTCCACCCTTCCCAAAACCGCCCCGAACCCGACCGGGCTGCTGCTTCTTTTGCGTGCTGCCGCTCTGCGTGCGGAAGCATGCAGGGCGGCAGGCAGGGTCATCCCGCCGGCTGCTGCGCCTGGTCTGTCTCTACCGGCTTAATGCCGCCACCACCTCGATCTCGACCCGGGCGCCCTTTGGCAGTCCCGCCACAGCCACTGTGCTGCGGGCGGGCGGGTTTTCAGGGAAGAACTGCCCGTAGATCGCGTTCATGGCCGCAAAATCGTTCATCTCCGCCAGGAAGACCGTGGTCTTGATCACGTGCTGCATATCGGAGCCGGAGGCCTCCAGCACCTGGGTGAGGTTGTTCAACACCTGCCGGGTCTGCGCCTCGACGCCGCCCTCCACGATCTCCATACTGGCCGGGTCCAGCCCCACCTGCCCCGCCGTATAGACCAGTCCGTTGATGCATACCGCCTGCGAATAGGGGCCGATAGCCTTCGGAGCCTTCTCCGTATGGATGATCCTCTTGCCTTCCGTTGTGTTCAATCTGACCTCTCTTTTGAAAATTATCGTGTGCGGATTCTACCCCGGAAGGGTAAATACCGCCTCATGGCCTTTCCGTATCAACCGGTGCGCCGCAGCGCCAGCATGGTCAGGTCATCCGCGAGGGGCTCGGTCTGCAGGAAGGCGTTCAAGTGCCTTTCCACCATCCCAAGGACCTCGTCCGCGGAACCCGGTTTCCCATCCTGCAGAGACTCCTCCAGCCGGCTCTCGCCGAACATCTCACCATCGGGTGAGAACGCCTCCGTCAGGCCGTCCGTGTAGAGCAGCAGGTTATCGCCCTGCGCCAGCCGGATACTCCGCTCGGACATGGATGCGCCCTCCACTGCGCCCAGCGCAACACCCGTCCGCTTCAGCTTCTCGACCTGCCCCCCATCCGAGTGCAGCCAGAAGGGCGGGTTATGTCCCGCGTTCGCAAAGGCAAGCTCGCCCGTCTCCACGTCCAGGACCGCGTAGACTGCGGTCACGAACATGCCTTGCTGGGTATCCGGCACCAGCAGATCGTTGACACGCCGCAGCGCCTCAGCCGGCGATTCGGTCTCGATGACGGCCGCCCGCACCAGAGTCCGCGTCAATGCCATGAAAAGCGCCGCCGGGATGCCCTTATCGGCTACATCCGCGATGAACAGGCCCAGCTTGCGGTTCGGAAGCTCGAAAACATCGTAGAAATCGCCGCCCACCTGCCGGGCTGTACGCCAGCGCGCCGAGAGCTGCCAGCCCGGGTACTGCGGCAGGCTATCAGGGATAAAGGTCTGCTGGATCTGCCGGGCAAGATGGACCTCCGTCTCCAGGCGCTCGCGCACCACCATCTCGCGCTGCAGCAGGTCGTTCTGGATGGCCAAGGCAGCCTGCTGGGCGATCCCGTTGATGATCTCCAGCCGCCTGGAGCGGAACCGGCGGCCCTCCCCGGCCTCTTCCACCAGCAGCACGCCGAAAAGATCGTTCTTGATGGTCAGCGGCACACTGATGAGCAGCCGGCTGTCCACCCGCAGATGCACCTCCGAGCTGTTCAGGTCCGGTTTCAACCTCAACCATCCCTGCGGCCTGGCGCGCGGCTTCAGCACCCGGGTCAGAAGACGGTTCTCAGCACGTGCTGCGTCCAGCAGTGGGAAGGCCCCCGGCCTGAACTCCCGGTTCCACAGCGCCGCCACCGCCTGTTCCGGGAGCCCGTATTGCTGCGAGGGCACATATACCTCACGCTCGGCATCCCACAGGTAAAGTGCGGCCCGCTCGATACCCACCAGGATCGGCATGATGCGCAGGATGGTCCCCAGGATCTCATCCAGGTCGTTCAGGCTTACCACCGCCTGCGCCACCTGCAATAAGGCCGCCGAGGCATACGCCTGTTCCTGGGCGGCGTCATATAGACGGGCGTTCTCGATCGCCACCGCTGCGTAGCTTGCAAAGGTGGTGGCCATGGCCTGGGCTTCGTGCCCATAGCGTCCCGGGGTGCGATGCGCCAGCACGATCAGCCCGAGTGGCTCATCCCCGATCCGCAGCGGTGCCGCCAATCCCGAATAATCCTGCGGGAATCCAGAGGCCAGTCCGGAAGGTCCCAGCGAATCCTCGGGCCTGCGGATCATGGGCGCATCGGCCAGCAGGGCGCGCGTCAGCATCAGTGAGGCTTCGCTTGAATCCAGGCTGGCATCTTCCACGGCATCCGGGTCAGCTCCGTGCACCGCAGCGGGGAACAAGCCCCCATCTCCTACCAGCCAGATGGCGGAAACATCCACCGCCAGGTTGCGTTCCATCTCCACCAGGATCGTCTCCAGCACCTGGTCCACACCGGCGTTCGAAGACACCAGGCCCGCCACCTGCTGAAGGCTGTCCGCCACCTGCCGCCGCCAGCGTTCCGAACGGTACAGGTCCGCGTTGCGCATGGCCGAGGCGACTGAATCCGCCACCGCCTCGAACATTAAGCGGTCGTCCTCGCTGAAGACATTGACCTGGTCGGACTGGATATCCAGCACCCCGATGACCCGGTTGTTGAATTGGAGCGGCACCGCCAGCTCGGAGCGGGTGTTCTTCGGGGGAATGGAAGGCGGCAGGTAGCGCTCGTCCGCGCTGACGTCGTTGGCCAGCACCGTCTGCCCGGTCCTCGCCGCCCAGGGAATAATGCCGAGCGGCTGGTCGAGCGGCAGGGCGTATCCCTCCAGAGAACGGGCGCGTTTCCCGCTGCCCGCCTCGTATTCGATCAACCGCCGCAGCGGGTGCACACTGAACAAATGCACATACGGATAACCGAAGCGGTCATGGATCAGGTGGGCCGTATCGCGCATCAGCTCGCGCAGATCCAGCGTGGAGGTCAGGCTCTTGCTCACCTCCGCTATGAGCGTCAGTTGGTCGGCGCGCCGGCGCAGGTCGCCGTACAGTCGTGCGCTCTCCACCGCCCGCGCCACATTATCGGCCAGCGCGTTCAGCACCAACAGGTCGTTCGGGTGGAAGGCGTCCAGTTGGTCGCTCTGCACATCCAAAGCGCCCAGCACGCGCGCCTCGATCTTCAGCGGAATGACGACCTCCGAACGGGTCTCCGGCAGCCTGTTCACAAAGCGATAGCGCGGGTCGGCGAGCACATCCCCGCAGATCACCGCCTCTCCGGTCTGCACCGCATCCCCGATCAACCCCTGCCCCACCTCCACGTCCAGCCTGACCGGCGCCTTCCGGCGTCCTTTGCGCGGGCCGCTGGCGCTGGAGCGGAACCGCAGCGAGTTGGAGCCCGGCTCCAGTGTGAAGATGCTGACGTTATAGTAGTGGAAGGTCTGCTGGATCAGCGCCGTTACACGCCGCGAGAGTTCATCCACATCCAGCACATGCGCGATCTGGGAGCTTACCTCGCGCACCAGGTTAAGCTGGCCGAGCCTGAACCGCTCCACTTCCACCCGGTGCGAGGCATAGAGTCCCACGGCCACAATGTGGGACATGCCCTCCATCAGCGCCAGTTCCGCAGCGCTGAACTTTGGCCCCTGCGGACGGTTCACCTGCAAGGCTCCCAGGATATAGCCCTGGTCCTCCAATGTCACCGCCGCGCTGAAGCCCGGCGCAGAAGCGCTTCGCCGGTTCCGGGTCCACGTCCTGCGTGTCTTGATGGCCCGCCGCATCCCCTCCTGGGGCGGCTGCGGCGCAAAAATCCGTTCCTTATCCCAGCTCGGCAGGCGGAAGAGGGTCTCGTCCAGCCACAACTCCACCTCCCCATGCAGCAGCCCGGAGGTCACGGAGAGGATGCGGTCGCGCTGAACCGCCGGCGAACTGGCCGTGACCAGTTCCTCCCCCAGGCTGGAGATCTTCTGCCAGTCCAGCGCCCCACCGGAACGCCTCGCCGCGCTCATGTGTGTTTCAGGCCTTTCGCTTTTGGAGTGTGAGCAGGTTGCCCTTGCCCGGTATCGATTCGTAGCGCACGTCGTCCATCAGCTTGCGCATCAGGTAGATGCCCAAGCCCCCGATCTTGCGCTTGGAGAGATCCGCCTTGACATCTGGTGGCGCCACGGAGCCGGGGTCAAAGGTCCGCCCGTGATCGCGCATCATGATCGTCAGGACCCGGTGCTTCACCTCGCATGAGACCTCGATCTCCCCGTTCGACACGCCCGCATAGGCATGTTCGATGATATTGGAGGCGGCCTCATCCGCGGCCAGTTGGATCGAATACACCTCCTTGCCATCGAAGCCGCCCCGGCTGGCGACCTCTCCGACAAAATCCCGGATTTCATCCAGGTATTGAAATTGAGCAGGGTATTTGACCTTGTGCATGCACGTAACAAAACCGCCTCCAAAACCTGCTTCGGAGGCGGCATCCTTCCTTAAGCGTAATATGATCTCTAGCCACCCGGGAGCAGGGCGGCTTTAGAAGTTGCCCACCGCAGCCAGGGGATCCTTGAATGTCTTGAAAAGCTCGGTGAACCCGGCCAGTTCAAGCGCTTCCTGAATGCGCTCCGGGACGGCTGCCAGCACCACCTCGCCGCGGTTGTAGCGCTTGCAAGCCCGCTGGGTCGCCAGCAGGGCGCGGAACCCGGCGCTGGACATATACTCCAGCCCGCTCATGTCCACCACGATCTTGAAGCGCCCGCTCTCCGTGACGGCATCCAGCGCCTGGCTGAATTGCGGCGCCGTGGCGCTGTCCACGCGGCCTTTAACCATTAACATATCGCAGTGCTTGAATTGTTTTTTGGTGATTTCCATGAGTGCATCCTCCAGGATTTTTTTCACCTTGACGGATCAGGGTCTTGAAAATTATATCATAGTGGGTCCTCTGTTCGATCTGCTCCTGCCCCTTGCGATTGACATGCCCCTCCGATTCGATTATGCTTGCCTGCGTCCGGGCAGGCCCGGCGCGGCAAAGCCTTGCGAACCCCGCCAGGGCCGAGAGGCAGCAACGGTAAGTGAGTCCCTTTGGGTGCCGCCGGTCTCCTGTCCGGATAGTTTTTTTTCACCGCCTATGCCGCGCTGGATCACCGTCCTCCTCATCCTGCTCCTCGGAGTGGCACTCGGCCTGCTTTATGGCTGGGTGATCAGCCCCGTTCAATACGTCGATACCACACCCGATACGCTGCGCGCCGATTACCGCGCCGATTACGTCCTCGCGGTCGCGGAATCCTTTCAGGCCGACCAGGACACAGACCTGGCCGCCCGCCGCCTGGGCATCCTGGGCAGCCAGCCGCCCGGTGAACTGGCCACACAGGCCCTTGCAGATTCGCGCCGCTATGGCTTTGCCGAAACCGATATCGCCCTGCTCCAAAAGTTCACCACCGCCATGCAGGCTCTTCAGCCTGCCGCAGAAGGGAGCCTTCCTTGAGGCATTTTCCCTGGCTGCTCCTCTTGGCGCTCCTGGTGGGCATCGGGATGGGCGTGTACTACTCCTGGGTCGTTTCTCCCGTGCAATATGTGGATACCACCCCCGACAGCCTGCGGGCGAATTTTAAGGACCACCTGCGCGCCGTTTTCGCAGGCGCCTATGCCTCCACCGGCAACCTCGAGCGCGCCCGCATCCGCCTGGGTCTCCTCAAGGATCCCGATCTCCTCAAGGCACTGGACGCCCAGGCCCAGCGCATGGTCGCTTCCGGCGATCCCTATGGCCGCGTGGAGCAGATCGCCCAACTGGCCGTGGATCTACGGGCCGGCGCTCCAGTCGCACAGGCCCCCAGCCCTTCCCCCCTTCCCGCCGCCAGCCGTCTCCCGGAGCAGGATACACCTCTCCCCGTGATCCCCACCGGGACCCTGCTCTCCGATCTCCCCTCCCCGACTCCCGAGCCTTCCACAGAAGCCTCGCTGGTCGTAAGCTCCCCCACGCCGCGACCCACACGCACCCCCACCCTGCGCCCCGGCCTTCCCTTCGGGCTGGTCTCCCAGGATACGATGTGTGAATCCGGCCTCGCGGAAGGCCTGCTGCAGGTGATCCTCCTGGATACGCGCCGCCGCCAGGTCCCCGGCAAAGAGATCGTGACCGCCTGGGACGGCGGCGAGGATCATTTCTTCACCGGCTTCAAGCCCGAACTGGGAAGCGGCTACGCCGATTTCATCATGCAGGCCGGCACGCTCTATACCGTCCGCATCGCGGCCGGTGGTACGCCCGTCACGGGTGTGACACCCCCCTCCTGCACCGCCCAGGATGGGACCGTTACCACCGGCCAGATCAAGCTGACCTTCCAACAGGGAAAATAATAAAAAGACCGCAGGCTGCACCTGCGGTCTTCTGATCAGTACCCTGCCGGGAGGCGGGTCAGCCAGTCGTTGCCGAGCCTCACCTCGATATCCGCGTTGGTCGCGGGCTCCGTGGCGAAGATGATCTGGCTGCTGGAAGTAATCCCGAACAGTGAGGCCAGGTATTTCAACGTGTACAGCTTGGGGCCATACACCACAATGACCGTGTTCTGATAGCCGTTGGGGGCCGTGCCCACCTCGGTCACGGGCACACCCTGTGAGAGCAGGTAGTTCCCGGTCCGCTGGGCCATATCACCCTGGATGGTCCCGTTCAGCACACGCACGCGAGCCCCATCCTGCTGCATCAGCGCCTGCGGGTCCCCCGCCGCCTTCGGGCTGACCGCGCCCCCTTCCGTGAAGATCTCATCGCGCAGTTCGCGTATCTTGTCGGGAATGGGCTTGAGGATGCTGGCGTTCTGCCCGCCCAGCGTAACGTTGTCCATCACGCCCATCGTGTAATCGATGGTACCCTGCCGGATGCTCTCCCGCGGGATCTGCTGGAGCAGCACGCCCAGTTTCATCAAGTCATCGAACGTCAGGTTCGTACGCAGTCCGGCTGCGGCCTCGGCATACACATCCGGGGCTTTGGCGATCATGGTCGGGAAGTTGGAAGGGTTGAAGATCTGGTCCCTCAGCGCCATGATCACCTGCTGCTGCCGGTTGGCGCGATCGATGTCTCCGTTGGCGGTATGCCGGTTGCGCGCGTACGCCAGCACCTGGTATCCATAAAGGGTCTGGCAGCCCGGCTTCAGGTTCTCCGGCTTCTTGTTCCCGATCGGGTCGATGCGGATCTTCTCCGGCACGCACAAGTACAGGCCGCCCATGGCGTCAATGGCCTCTTCGAAGGCGTGGAAATCGATCTGTCCATAATACTGGATGGGAACACCCAGCAGGCCTTCCACCGTCCTCATCGCCAGCCCGGGCCCCCCGCCGGGGAGTTGGTTACCCTCGCCGCTGGAATACGCCGTGTTGATGCGGCTGTACCCGATGCCGGGAATGTTGACCCACATATCCCGCGGGATCGAAAGCATCCCGGCCGTCTTGCTCTGCGGGTCGATGGTGAAGAGGATCATCGAATCGGAGCGCGGCGGCCCCTCATTGGCGATGTAATCGCGATAATCCAGACCGATGAACAGGATGTTCACCCGGCTGGCCCCGTCCCATTCCGGCAGCTCCAGTTCGGGGATCGATACCGGTGTGGGCGGCAGTGCGATGGGAGTCCCCTCCGCGTTGACCTGGATGGTCGGGTCATTGATCCCGCTGCTGGAACCCGTCCGGCAGTCTGCCGGCGCGGTCCCCGGGATCTTTGTAATAGACCAGCAGCGCACGATCCCCCGGGCAGCAAAGAACCCCGCCACCACCAGCACCAGGCTCACGCCCAGTGTGATCCACCCCGCCGCCCCCATGCGCGGGAATTTTCTCTTTTTAACGATTTCCATCATTCGCTTCATAGTTTATGTCGGTTTTATATAGATCATGTTCAGGCCGAGGCGTTCCAGCCCTTCCTGGGCCCAATGCCCCAATACGGCGGAATCCTCCTGCAGGATGTTCAGCATGGCCGGGATCGAGCGCGGGTCTTTTAGCTTCGCCAGGGAACGCAGTGCGCGGATCCTGGCCTCCTGCCGGTTGCCTTTCAAAACTTCCAGCAGATGGGGGACTGCCGCCTGCCCGGCCTTCACCAGCGCATTTCCGGCCAGCCCCGCAGTGATGGGGTCCGGGTCGTCCAGGGCGCGGATCAGTTCTGGCAGGACGCTCTCTTCTGCTGGTGCACCGAGCAGCCCCAGTGCCGCCGCCTGCCGCACCTCCGGCTGCGCGTCCCTCAGGAAAGCAGCCAGTTCTGCCGCACCGGTCTCGGGGATCTCCGCAAGGACTCGCACCGCCCACCAACGTGAATCGCTGTTCTGTGACCGCGCCGCCTCCCGCAGGGCCGGAAGGGCTTCCGCACCCAGCGCTGCCAGGGCGGGCACGGCCGCTTCGGCGCGTCCCTCATCCCCGCTCAACAGTTCATTCAGGAGGGTTTTCAGGCCGGGCACTATTTTTCCGGTGGCGGAACGGGCAGTTCCCCGACCGGGGTGCCCACCCACTTGTCGCCTTCATCGATCAACATCACCGGGATATCGTCCACGATGGGGTATTTGCGCCCGCACTCCCCGCAGACCAGCCAGGCATCCCGGTGAAGCGTCAGCAGCCCTTCCTTCTCGCGCACGCAGTTCGGGCAGCGCAGGATCTCAAGCAGCTCTTTACTGACCATGTTTGGCTCCAATCAAGGCGCTATTGTACCATGCAGGCGCGGGAGGCCCTTCCGCCCCGCCTAGGAGTTGGGCGAACCGCACAGCCCCTTTTTCTTCGCCCATTTTGCCGGGTCATCGGTGCCCGGACCATACTCGCAGACCGCCTGCCAGGGCTCGTAGTGCGTCTGGAATTGATCCTGGAAGTACACCTGACCGTTCCGCATGACCGTCCGGGTAATGTTCACATCGGCCCCTTCCGCTGCCCAGTCCACCTGCCTCATTTGGTTCGTGTTCAGCTCTGTGTTCTCCTCAAAGGCCGGCGCGGGTGCGGGCATCACATTCTGCGGTCCGGTTGTGTCCCAGGTGACGCTGCGTCCGTCCGACGTGGAATAGAACTTCCAGGTCAGGGTGCGCGCTGCAGGGTCGGTATAGGTTTCCATCAGCAGCCAGTACTGCGAGTCGTTGACGAATTTGAAATCCACCAGTGGAAAGTACACAGTGGCATCCATGCCTGCCAGGCGGGGGTCCACCGACCCGCTGGCGGTCTGCTCGTAATAGGATACCCGGTACGCGTGTGAATAGCGCTCCACCACCGGGAAGCCCGCAAAGAACACCGTGCGGAAGAGCGTGGTGCTCACCTGGCAAACGCCCCCGCCCACGCCTTTGATGGTCCGCCCGCCGTAGATGATGAGCGCCTCGGCAAAACCGTTCTCCAGGCTCACATCTCCCAGCGCCTGCCCCATCGAGAAGGTCTCGCCGGGGGCCACCAGGATGCCGTGGAAGCGCGCCGCGGCGGTCTCGATATTTTGGATGCGTTCCCCGCTCGACCCGTAAAAATACGAGGTGTTCTGGCTGATGAGCTGGGTAATGCCCAACTGCGCTGCGGTTGCCTCGCTGCCCACCGCCGGTTGGGTCTCCGTGATCTGCAGGGATACGGTATGCTCGCCGCGCGCCAGCGCGTTATTGATGATGTCCACGCTCGGCAGGATGTCAAGCCTGCGGCCCGTTTTGGAGGCCTCGATCAGGACCAACTGCGCCGTGGGGTCGTCGAAATAGAAGCGTGCATTCTGAGGTGTACGGTCCACCTGCGGCTGGATCGCCGCCAGCACATCCCGCAGCGCATCCGGGTTCAGTTCCACCTGCTGCCGCTCCCCGTCCGCGGCGGGTTTGGCCGAGATCATGTTCGCCAGCACCGCCGGCTCATACACCCAGGGTCCGGGGTCGCCCGGCTGGGCGTTCGGCAGCACCAGCGTGAGCGGCGCGCTCAGGATGCTGCGCGCGGCCTCGGCCTGCGCGCTCAGGTCCAGCACCTTGGGCTCCAGGTTCTGAATCACCAGCGGCACCTCCCCGTCCCGGAAGGACTGGAGCTGGCCGGTCAGGTAGATCAGCGTCGCATCCAGATTCAGGGTGCGCCCGGTCTGCCCCGGGGTCGCGACCACATCCGTCCCCTGCACGGTCAGGCCGGCCTCCTTGACGGGTTGGTCGGTCTCAGCCGCGATGGACTGCAGGAAGGTGTAGGCCAGCCGCTGATCGAAGATGATCACCGGGCCCACATCCACCCCGCTGCCGCGCGCCTGCACCTGTCCCACCAGGGCGCTGAACGGTCCGCCTCCGCGTCCCACCCGGAAGGCCGCTCGCGCGCTGGCCGAGGGGTCGAAGACCATCCCCAACTGCACCGGCGAGGCCACCCACAGCTTGTCTCCATCCCGGAAGACGACTTTTCCGGTGATGGGATAGGACAGCGTCTGGTTCAGTTTCAGCGCGGCCTCATCCGGAGACATCCCAGAAACATCCACCCCCGCCACCGAAACGCCCGGAAAGATCCGCCCGGCATACAGGAGCTGCGAGCCCAGTGTCCAGACCAGGACCAGGCCCAGGAAAAGCAGCAGCCCGCCCGTCAGGGCGGCGATGATCGAAGATATGATGGGCAGGGAATTGTTGGGAACACGATACGTATTGGCTGCCATAGGTTTGAATTATACACACCTCCATGAAGGTTCCCTTAAAGACGCCTGAAAGGGGTTTTGGTTCCAAAACAGGCAATGACGCCTATTTTCCCGCCCTCAGCCCCGGGATCAGCATGGGCGTGATCTGCCGGTAGTTCTCATATTCCTGCCCGAACTCGTGCAGCAGCTTGCGCTCCTCGAACCACGCCCCGACCAGGATGTACAGGCTCAACCCCGCGCAGATCACCAGCGTATTGACCGACATGACCGGCATCAGCCACAGGATCAGCAGTCCCGCGCTGTAGATCGGGTGTCGCACCCGGCGATACAACCCGCTCTTCACCAGGGAGGCCGGGCGCGGCGTCTCGAAGACCTGCCGCAGACCCATGAACGCCAGCACATCTGTCTGCAGCGCCGCCGCGATCAACAGAACAAGCCCCGCGGCCTGTCCCGCTATCATCAGGAAGTTCCACGGCGCCGGGAGACGGTACAGCGGCTCGTCCGGCAGCCTCAGCTTCAACCAGAGGATGGGCAGAAAGCTGATCGCCGAGAAGATGTTATATCCCAGCCTGTACAGCCGCATCGCCCCCTCTCCCAGCCAGCGGCGAAAGGCATCCTTCGCCGCCAGCGAGGCCAGCAGCGAATGGACCAAACCCCAGATTGCCATGACCAGTAACAGGATCGCAGCATTCATGAGACCTCCACCATGAAAAAGTGACGACTGTTGTCGTCACTTTTTTACATCTTATAAAGCCGGGGGCGCTCTGCCTACTCCGCCCCGAAGGCCGGGAGTTCCATCTGCTGCCCCCCCGCCCGCACCAGATAATACGGCATCCATGCCACCCCGAAGAGAGGGACGTAGATATCCGTCTTTTTCGGGTTGATCGTCACCTCCGTGATCTTGTTGACCACGTCGCTCCACTGCGCCTGCACCTCCTGCTCGATCTGCTTGCGACTCTGCAGGAGCTGCTCCAACTGCTTCTCGTACTGCTCGATCGCATCCCTGGATTCCTGCACATCTTCCTTGGCGCTCTGGCTCAGCCGGTGCTTGGTGAGGGCCGTCGAGATGCTCTTCTTGCGTCCCAGCCCAAAGAGGCTCGCGCCGATCTCCAGCGCGTTCGCCGCCGATTCAATATTGCGGTTCTTAAGCTCAGCCTCGTCCTGGCGCAGCTCGCGCTCCTCGCGTCCCTGCTTGTCCTGGAGTGTCTTGATCTGCCGGTCGATGACCGCCGTCTTCTTATCCAGTTCAGTCTGCAGGGACTCGCGCGCCGTATCCGCGCAGGCTTTCATAAAGTCCGCTGTGGAAACGTCCGGCCCCGCATAGACCTTCAACGCTTCGTTGGCGCGCGCCTTCACTGAGGTGTTGCGGAACACCCAATCGGTAAAATCCTTCTGCAAGGCGGTCATCAGCCTGGCGTCGTTAAGCGGCGCTTCGATCCCTGCAAAACGCGCCCCGCCGGAGGGAGAGGTATCCACCTTGTCCAGCGATGGACCGCGGTAGGGGTTCTCCTCCCAGCGCAGGGATCCCCGCCGTTCGGGTGAGACTGACAGCGCGGATCGCACCACCTCGCTGTCCACGCCGTATTTGCGGTCCAGGAAGCGCACCTGTGCCGAGGCCAGCAGCGCCGGGCGGTAAAGCACTCCCTCGATCGCGGCATCCGCGGGCGCGGTCTTCGCCGCCGCCTTGAAGGCTTCCTGCAGGCTGTAATTCTGCGGCAGGAAAAACTCATTCACACCCGTAGGGACCGGCGGTTTGGTGGTACTTCCGCCAGAACTGGAAGCCGCAGCAGCGGGCATGGGAGTCGGAGCCGCCGCAGCCGGTATGGCAGTTGGAGCCTCAAAGGAGGCAGCCGGGCCTGCAGTTGCAGCCGGGCGCGAAGGCGCAGCGGCAGGCGCTTGCTGCACTGCGCCGGCCAGCGCGTTCAGTTCATCGATCTGTGTGCGTGTAAGCGGCCCCGCCAGGAAGTTCATCGCCCAGCGGGTCTGGAACAGCACCGGCGCCTTTTCGTGCACGTTCTGCATGATGAAGACCCGCTTCCCCAGCGAGGAGATCAGCCGGTCGAAATCAGCGCGCGGGGTGCCGCCCGCCGCGCTCTCCAGACCGTCCAGCAAACGCAGCTTGTCGCGCTCGGTCTGCAGCTTGCCGATGAACCAGGTCCCGGCATTGGACAGGCCCTTGTAGTCCAGGTCCACCGGGTTCTGGGTCGCCAGCAGCAGCCCCAGGCCGAAGGCGCGCGCCTGCTTGAGCATCCGCAGCAGCGGCTGC
>CAYMQX010000013.1:15744-17615 GCA_964392495.1 uncultured Anaerolineaceae bacterium | reverse complement strand
CAAGGTGCGCAGCGGTGAGATCGTGGGACTGGCGGGAGTGGCCGGCAACGGCCAGCGCGAGTTGTCCCAGGTCATCAGCGGTCTGCGCAAATGCAAGGGCGGCTGCATCCTGCTCAGCGGCAAGGGACTGGATAACCGCGCCACGCTGTACGGCATACAGCAGGGCATGGCTTACGTCCCCGAGGACCGCACGCATGTGGGGACCGCGCCCAACTTAAGCGTGACCGATAACGTCATCATGAAGAACTATCGCCGCGCGCCCATCTCCAACCACGGACTGTTGGACCTGCCAGCGGCGACGAAATTTGCCAACGAATTGAAACAGGCCTATGAGATCGTCGCCCCCAACGTGGGGACGCCGGTACGCCTGCTTTCGGGAGGCAACCTGCAGCGCGTGATCCTGGCGCGTGAGATTTCGGGGAAGCCGGCCCTGATGGTGGCAGTCCAGCCCACGCGCGGCCTGGATGTGGGCGCCATCGAGGGCGTCCAGCGGCTGCTGCTGGCCCAACGCGAGGCCGGGTCGGCGGTGCTGTTGATCTCGGAGGAACTGGAGGAACTGCTCTCCCTGAGCGACCGCATCTATGTCATTTATGAGGGCAGGATCATGGGCGAGGTGGCCCCAAGGGCTGGCGCAGCCGACCAGGGCCTGATCGAGACGATCGGCCTGATGATGACCGGAACGCCGCTGGAGCAGATCCAGAAGGAAGGGACGGGCTCCCATGTCTGAGACTTCGAGGCCCGCTTTGAAACCGCGCAGACGCTTCCCTTACCGTATCCAAATCGAGCCGCGCTTGAGCGTGCCTCCCGCCTGGTATCCCGCGGTGGTCTCGGTGGGCGCCATCCTGTTGGCCCTCGTCCTGGGCGGCATCGTTATTTCCCTCTCGGGCGGAGACCCTCTGCGCTCCTATGCACATATCGCCCGCGCCTCCTTTGGAAGCCTGGGCGTGATCTCGGATACCATCGTCAAGGCCACGCCGATCATCCTGACGGCGCTGGCCTGCTCGGTGGCCTTCCGCATGAAGCTGTGGAATATCGGCGCGGAAGGGCAGTTCATCATGGGGGCATTCGGGGCCGGGGCCGTGGTCCTGACGCCTCTGCTCCCGGCGGATACCAGCCCGTGGATCTTCATCCCGGTCATGGTCCTGGCGGGTATGCTCGCGGGCGCCATCTGGGGTTGGATCCCCGGCTTCCTCAAGGCCCGTTTCCGGGTCAATGAGATCATCAGCACGCTGATGATGAACTATATCGCCGTGGCCTGGATGAACTTCTGGATCTTCGCGGTATGGACCGAGGGCGGCTTCCAGATGACCCCCAAATTCCCGGCGAATGCCTGGCTGCCGCGCCTGCTGGATTACGCCAAGGCCATCCCGGTGTTCCAGGGGCTGACCACGCACCTGGGCCTGCTGCTGGGGATCGCCGCGGCCGTGGTGCTCTGGCTGCTCATTTTCCGCAGCCGCTGGGGTTACGAGATCCGCCTGATCGGGGACAACCCGCATGCCGCGGCCTATGCCGGGATCAATATCACGCGCAATACGGTGCTGGTCATGATGCTCTCCGGCGCGCTGGCCGGGCTGGGCGGGATGTCGGAGGTGACGGGGGTGGTCCACCGCCTCCAGACCTCGCCCATTGCAGCAGGGTACGGTTTCACGGGTATTATCGTTGCCTGGCTTGCCAAACTGCACCCCATTGCCATCATCCTGGTTTCGATCCTGTTCGGGGCGCTGCTCCTGGCAGGGCGGGAGATCCAGCCTTCCGGTGTGCCCAAGATGATCCAGGGGATCATCCTGGTCTGCCTGATCGCCAGCGACTTCCTGCTTCGATACCGTGTCCGCATTGTGCGCAGTGCCGTGGAGGCTGAATAGATGGATCCC
>CAYMQX010000013.1:12128-15734 GCA_964392495.1 uncultured Anaerolineaceae bacterium | reverse complement strand
CAGGCGGGTGTGGCAAGCGGCACGGTGCTGCTGTTCGCGGCGCTGGGAGAACTCCTGGCCGAGCGGTCGGGGGTCATGAACCTGGGCGTGGAAGGCATGATGCTGATCGGGGCCATGTCCGCCTTCAGTGTGACGATCGCGACCGGCAGCCCGTGGCTGGGGGTGCTCACCGCCATGCTCTTCGCAGGCCTGTTAAGCCAGATCCATGCCTTTATCACCATCACGCTGCAGGCAGACCAGGTGGTAAGCGGCCTGGCCCTGACCTTCCTCGGTGCGGGCATCAGCCTGGTATTGGGCGAGGGGCTGAGCAAGGCCGGGACTGTGGCGCTTATGCCTTCCTTCTCGATCCCGCTGCTCTCGCAGATCCCGATCCTCGGACCGATCTTCTTCAAGGACCAGAGCGCGCTGGTGTACATTGGTTACCTGCTGGTGCCGCTGGCCTGGTTCTACATCAACCGGACGCGTCCCGGCATGCACCTGAGGGCGGTGGGCGAGTATCCCGCCGCGGCGGATGCGCTGGGAATCAATGTCTTTGCGCTGCGCTACCTGTATGTGTTCATCGGCGGGATGCTGGCCGGGTTGGGCGGCGCGACCATCAGCCTGGCGGTCGCGCCGGGGTGGTTCAGCGAATTGACCACCGGCGGCCAGGGGTGGATCGCGGTGGGGCTGGTGATCTTTGCCCAATGGGATCCGTGGCGGGCGGCGGCAGGCTCCTATGCCTTCGGCGCCCTGCGGCGGCTGATCCTCGATATCCAGGGACCGACGGTGCTGTTCGGCATGGATAATCCCTTCTACTACAACCCTTATTGGGGCTTCTTCCTGCAGATGCTCCCTTATGCTTTCACCATTATCGTGCTCATCATCGGTTCGCGCGAGGCCATGCGCAAGCGCATTGGGGCGCCCGCAGCCCTCGGGAATCCGTATATCCGCGGCGAGCGCGGCCTGTGAGCCTGCCATTTCGGGCAGGCCAGGTCCGGCGCTTTCACAGGATCCATGGATGAGGTGCACAAATCCCCGGGGAAGATTAAACCGAATACGTACGTTGCGAGACTTTCGACGCCCACGCGGCCACCCGGTCACTGCAGGGCGGGCCGCAGCATATTACAGAAAAGGCGCTGACAGCCGATGAAGAAATTCTTGCAAAGCGAGTGGTTCTCAAAGGGGGTGGACGGGCTTCTGCCCATTTTTGCCACCCTGGCGGCGCTGGCCGTTGGGGCGGTCATGCTGCTGTTCCTTAAGGTCAACCCGGTTGTGGCCTATCAGGCGTTGTGGGAGGGCGCGTTCGGCAGCACGAACGCCTTTGCCGAGACGCTCGTCAAGGCTACGCCGCTCCTGCTGGTCGCGCTCGGGATCTGCATCTCCTTCCGCGGGGATGTGATCAACATCGGCGGGGAAGGGCAGATGATCGTCGGGGCCATCCTGGCGACCTGGATCGGCCTTAACTTTACGGGCCTGCCGGGCTGGCTGGGCATTACCCTGGCGCTGCTGGCGGGCTTTCTGGGAGGGGCGGTCTGGGGAGGCATCCCGGGCATTTTAAAGGCATATTTCAGGGTCAACGAGATACTCAGCACCGTGATGATGAACGCCATCGCGGTCCAATTGATGAACTTCCTGCTGCGCGGCCCGATGATCGATCCATCCCAGGCCCAATTGGCCTCGAAGATCCCCCAGACGGCCCGCCTGCTGGAGATCTTCCGGCTGCCGCGGCTGGCGCCGACCCGCCTGCACCTGGGGGCGCTGATCGCCGTCCTGCTGGCGGTCCTTGTCTATATCCTGCTGTGGCGGACGACGCTGGGCTACCGCATCCGCGCCGTGGGTCAGAACCCCTACGCCTCGCGCTATGCCGGGATCAAGGTGCCGCGCTACATTGTCCTTTCGCTTCTGTTGAGCGGCGCCTTTGCCGGGCTGGCGGGGGCCATCCAGGTCTATGGTGTGAATTACCGCATGATCACGGATGGATCGGCTTCCGGGTTCACGGGGAGCGCCGGGTTCAACGGCATTGTGGCGGCGCTTTTCGGGCAACTGCACCCGCTGCTTTCCATCCCTGCCTCGGTCCTGTTCGGCGCCCTGCTGGTGGGCGCCAACAAGATGCAGAGGGTGGTCCAGGTGCCTTCCGCGCTGGTCATCGCGCTGAACGGACTGGTGGTCGTCTTCGTGGTCAGCAGCGAGATCTGGCGGAGGAGGCGCCAGCGCCGCAGGCTGGCCGCCGCCCGGGATGAAGACAGCCCGCCGCAGCCCGCCGGGACGCCGCTCCAACCGGCGGAGGAGGAAACATGATCCAGGATCTCTTCTCAGTCACGGTATTGATCGGCATCCTGGCCTCCGGGATCCGCCTGGCGACACCCTATCTTTATGCTGCCATCGGCGAGACCTTCGGCCAGCGCAGCGGCGTGCTCAACCTGGGCGTGGAAGGACAGATGCTGTTGGGGGCTTTCGCGGCCTTCTATGTTGCGTTCACCACGGGGAACCTGTGGCTGGGAGTGCTGGCGGCCCTGGTCGTGGGGGCCCTGATGGGTTTGGCGATGGCGTTTGTGACCGTCAACCTGCGCGCCGAGCAGGGCATCAGCGGGATCGGCTTTTATCTGTTCGGCCTCGGGATGAGCGATCTCCTGTTCCAAAAGCTGCTGAAGACAGTGGAGACGGTAAAAGGCTTCCCAAAGATCCATATCCCCTTCCTGAGCGATATCCCCGGCCTGGGTGAGATCTTCTTCAGCCAGAACATCCTGGTGTACCTGGCTTACCTGCTGGTGCCGGTGGCCTGGTTTGTGCTGAACAAGACCACCCTGGGTCTGAAGATCCGGGCCGTGGGAGAGAATCCGGAAGCAGCCGACTCCCTGGGTGTGAACGTGGGACGCATCCGCTACTTTACCATCATCCTGGGCGGGGCGCTCTCCGGGATCGCCGGAGCGTCGCTCTCCATCGCCCTGTTGAATGTCTTCCAGCAGAACATGACCAGCGGCTCGGGCTTTATCGCCGTGGCCCTGGTCTATTTCGGAGCGTGGCGGCCGGCCGGTGTGCTGGGCGGTGCGCTGTTATTCAGCCTGGTGAACTCGCTTCAGTTATGGATCCAGGTACTGCGCATCCCGATCCCCTCTGATATTGCCATCATGATGCCCTATGTGCTGACCATCCTTGTGCTGGTCGCGACGGTTTCCAAGGTGCGCGCGCCCTCGGCTCTCTCCAAGCCTTTCGAGCGCGAGTCCTGATCCCTGTCTGAAAGGAGGTGATACTTCATCCACCCAGATCCAACCTGCTCTTCCGTCTGTGGAAAGCCGTTGAATCCAAATGTTATATCAAGGAGAAGAAGATGAAAAAGTTCGCCTGGTTGTTTTCGTTGATCGTATCCCTGGCGCTGGTGTTGAGCGCCTGCGGTACCTCCGCCCCCACTGAGCCGCCCGCAACCGAAGCGCCCACTGCCGCGCCCGCCGGGCCTTTCCGCGTGGCCGTGGTCATGCCGAGCGCCAAGAATGACCTGGCCTTCAGCCAGAGCATGTACGATACGCTGGTGCGTGTCCAGCAGGAAATGGGCGGCCCCTCCGCCTTTGAATTTGTGTTTTCGGAGAACATGTTCGTGGTGGATGACGCCGCGGCGGCGATCCGCGATTA
>CAYMQX010000013.1:0-12118 GCA_964392495.1 uncultured Anaerolineaceae bacterium | reverse complement strand
CCTCCAGGAGATCGCCCCCGATTTCCCCGAGACCAGCTTTGCCTGGGGCACCACCGTGGATACCTTCGGCCAGCCCAATATCTTTGCCTATGAGGCTGCTTCGCAGGAAGGCGGCTACGTCAACGGCGTGCTGGCGGCCACCCTCAGCAAGAGCAAGGTGATCGGCGTGGTCGGCCCCATCGAGACCGGCGATGCCAAGCTCTATGTGGATGGCTTTACGGCAGGCGTCAAGGCCACGGACCCCGCCATCAAGGTCAATGTCAATTACATCGGCTCCTTCTCGGATGTGGCCCTGGCAGCCGAAGCCGCCAGCACTCATATTGCGGCCGGCGCGGATGTCCTGACCGGCAGCGCCCAGATGGTGGTGGGTGCGATCGGCAAGGCCGAGGAAAGCAATGTGCTGTGGTTTGGCACGCAGTCCAACCAGACTTCGCTGGCCCCCAAGATCGTCGTGGCCAGCCAGGTCTATCACTGGGAAAACATCGTTAAAGAGATGATCAGCCTGATCCAGGGCGGGACGCTGGGCGGGAAAACCTTCCGCGCCGACCTGGCCAACGGCGGTGAGGTGATCGAGTTCAACCCCGATTACGCGCTCTCCCCCGAGGCGAAGGCCGCGGGTGAGGCCGCCATCAAGGGCATCAGCGACGGCAGCATCAAGATCAACCTGCCGTAGCAGACCATTTGAACCATTCCGGGAGGTCCCTGCTGTGGGACCTCCCGGATCACCCCGACTGCCAGGCGCCTTCAACCATGTGGATCTTTTCAGCTTTTATCAGGATCATGCCATGAGCCGATCAGACATTCCCACTTCAACCTCCACCCGGATCGAGAGTGTGGAGATGCGGGGCATCACCAAGCGCTTCCCGGGGGTGCTCGCCAACGCCGGTGTGGATTTTGACGTCCATTCGGGCGAGGTGCACGCCCTGCTGGGCGAGAACGGCGCCGGCAAGAGCACACTGATGAAGATCCTGTATGGTCTATATCACCCCGATGAGGGTGAGATCCGGATAAACGGCCAGACCGTGCACATCTCCTCGCCCACGGATGCGATCACCCGGGGGATCGGGATGATCCACCAGCATTTTATGTTGGTGCAATCCCTGACGGTGGTGGAGAATGTAGCCCTGGGGCTGCCTTCTTCGCGCGGCCCGATCACCGACCTGGAACGGGTCTCGGAGCGCATTCTGGAACTGGCCGCCCGTTACGGCCTGAAGATCGACCCGGGCGCGTATATCTGGCAGCTCTCGGTGGGACAGCAGCAGCGCGTCGAGATCATCAAGGCGCTGTATCGCGGTGCGGCGCTGCTGATCCTGGACGAGCCTACTGCCGTGCTGACCCCCCAGGAGGTGGACGAGCTTTTCGCGATCATGCGGCAGATGACCAGCGACGGGCATGGCCTGATCTTCATCTCTCATAAATTGCACGAGGTGGTGTCCATCAGCAGCCGTGTCAGTGTTCTGAGGGATGGCCGCAGGATCGGCACGCGTCCCACCTCGGAGACCACCAAACAGGACCTCGCCAACTGGATGGTGGGACGCGAAGTGGGTTTTACGCCGGACCGCGGGGAAGCCGCGTTGGGTGAGGTGAGGCTCTCTGTGAAGGGCATTTCCTGCGCCAATGATCTGGGTACGCCGGGGCTGCGCTCGGTCAGCCTGGACGTGCGTGCCGGCGAGATCCTCGGCATCGCGGGCGTCTCGGGCAACGGGCAGCGCGAGCTGGCTGAGGCCATCACCGGGCTGAGGAAGCTCACCGAGGGCCGCATCGAGCTGGATGGCCGGGATATCACCTCGCTGGGGCCGGGGGAACGCACGGATTGCAGCCTGGCTTATATCCCCGAGGAACGTATGCGCGACGGCATGATCAAGGATTTTACGGTCGCGGAAAACATGGTCCTGCGGCAGCATCACAAGCCGCCTTTTTCACATTCGGGATTCCTGGACCTTAAAGCCATCGCCGGGAATGCCGATACGCTCATCCGCAAGTTCCGCGTCAAGACCCCCTCACGGGATACGCTGGCCAAGAACCTCTCCGGCGGCAACATCCAAAAGATCATCCTGGCGCGCGAGATCTCCGGGAGTCCCTGCGTCATCATCGCGGCACAGCCCACGCGCGGGCTGGATATCGGCGCCACCGAATATGTCCGTGCACAGCTGCTTGAACAGCGCAGGGAGGGGGTGGCGATTATGCTCATTTCAGAGGATCTGGATGAAATCCTGGCCCTCACAGACTGGATCGCGGTGATCTACGAAGGCCGTATCATGGACATCGTCCCGCGCCAGGAGGCGACCCTGGAGCGGCTGGGCCTGCTGATGGCAGGCGTACATCCTGACGAGGGCAGGCCCGCAGAGGCACAGCCCTCCTGAGTTTTTTGTGATAAAGTTCAAACACCGGAGCCGCTCTGACGACCGCCCCGGTGTACAATCCAATCCCAATGGTTCGGTGGTCGCCGGATGTGATCCACATCCGCGGCGTTGGGGCAGGTTCCCATCGAAAAGTGCCGCCCTCCCGGAAAGAGGTACCCACCCATGAACCTTTGGCAGGAATATATCCGTCCTTCCAATGTCTCCGAGGCCCTGACGGCCCTCCGGAATGCAGGCGGCCCGGCCATCCCCATCGCAGGCGGAACGGACCTGATGCTGGACCTCCAGCAGGGCCGGCACGCCCCCGTACATACCCTTGTGGATCTCACCTTTGTGCCTGAGATGTCTGTGCTGGAACTGTGCGGCGATGAGATTCTCATCGGCGCGGCCGTTCCAGTCAGGCGCATCGTCCAGGATCCGCTGGTGCAGAAACATGCGCTGGCGCTCGTGGAGGCTGCCGGCTTGATCGGAGGCCCGCAGGTCCGTAACATGGCCACACTGGGAGGGAATGCCGCACATGCGCTCCCGGCCGGCGATGGGACCATCGCCCTCACGGCGCTGGATGCCAGGGCAGAGGTCGCGGACCAATCGGGCAGCCGCCTGGTCCCCTTCAGTGCGCTGTTCGCAGGTCCGGGCAAATCGACATTGAAAAAAGGTGAGGAGATCCTGGTCGCATTTCGGCTGCCCGCGAAGGGGAGTGGGCAGGCCTCCAGCTTCAAACGCATCATGCGCCCGCAGGGGGTGGCGCTGCCGATCCTGAACTGTGCCGTATGGGTGCAGCGGGCCGGAGATGAAATCAGTGATTTGCGCATAGCCGTTGGTCCTGCGGGGCCGACGCCCTTCCGTGCAAGGCAGGCGGAAGAACTGATGTGCGGGAAAAAATACGAACCAAACCTCCTGAAGCAGGGCCTGGAGGCTCTGATGGCAGAAGCCCGCTTTCGTAGCAGCCCCCAGAGGGCAGGCGCGGAGTATCGCCGTCACCTGGTGGCTGGTCTATTTATGGATACTTTACAGTCGGCCTGGGATCGCGCCGGGAAGGATGATTAACATGTCGAACATCAGCTTTAATGTGAACGGTCAGGATCACTCTCTTCCCTCCATTCCGAGTGAAACCCTGTCCGACCTGCTGCGCGGCCGCCTGCACCTGACCGGCACGAAGATCGGCTGCGACGAGGCGGAATGCGGGGCCTGCACCGTATTGGTGGACGGCCAACCCGTGCTTGCCTGCATCTTCCCGGCCGAGCGCGCCCACGGGAAAAACATTGTCACCATCGAAGGGCTGGCGGAGCGTGTGCATGCAGAGATGAAGCTCCACCCGCTGCAGGAGGCTTTCGTACAGCACGGGGCTGTCCAGTGCGGTTTCTGCATTCCCGGCCAGATCATGACAGCCTTTGCTCTGCTGAAGCGCTGCCCGGAGCCTTCCAGCCAGGATATCCGTGAAGCCCTCAAGGATACGCTCTGCCGCTGTGCGGGATACCCCACCATCGAAAATTCCATCCTGGATGCAGCGCGCGCCCTGCGGACGGGAATGCCGGTGGAGGGGCCGCACATCCCTGATTCGATCACCGCCGGAAAGGTGGTGGGCCGGACCGAACTGCGCCCGGATGCCGTCGAAAAGGTCACGGGGGAGGCCATCTACACGGACGACCTCCAGTTCGATGGGATGCTGTATGCCAGGGTGCGGCGGGCGATGGTCCCGCACGCCTTCTTGAAAAGCCTGGATGTCTCCAGGGCGAGAGCGCTTCCCGGTGTGGTCTCGGTGCTGACGGCGGAGGATATCCCCGCGGAGCACAACCACGGACTGGTGATCTACGATTGGCCTGTGATGGTGGGGCTGGGGGAACGTATCCGCTACGTGGGTGATGCTCTTGCCATTGTGGCAGCAGAGACCCAGGCCATCGCAGATGCGGCCGTGGAACTGATCGAGGCGGAATTCGACCTCCAGCCCGTCATTTCCGGACCGGTACAGGCGCGCCAGGAGGGTGTCCCGCAGATCCATGCCAAAGGCAACCAGCTCAAGCATATCAAGGTCCGCAAAGGGGACATGCAGGCGGGCTTTGCTGATTCTGAGATCATCCTTGAGCATATATTCCATACTCCGACGACCGATCATGCCTTCATGGAGCCCGAATGCAGCATTGCCGTTCCCATGCCGGACGGGCGCATGGAGATCCATGTGGGCTCGCAGATACCGTACCAGGACCGGGAGCAGGTGGCGCGTGTGATGGGCTGGCCGGAAAGCCGCGTTCGGATCGTGGGCGAGTTGATGGGCGGAGGCTTTGGCGGCAAAGAGGATATTGCCGGGCAGATCCATGCAGCCATGCTGGCAAACGTCACGCAGCGCCCGGTCAAACTGCTCTTTGACCGGCATGAAAGCCTGCTGGTGCACCCGAAGCGACATGCCACGCAGATCAGGGTGAAGGTGGGCGCGAAAAAGGATGGTCGGCTGGTGGCTGTCGAATCGGAGCTGTATGGCGACACGGGGGCCTACGCCTCCCTGGGCGACAAGGTGATGACACGCGCCACCACCCACTCGGCGGGTCCCTATGACATCCCGCATGTACGCGCAGATTGTTATGCCATGTACACCAACAACCCTCCGTCAGGTGCGTTCCGGGGGTTTGGCGTCACGCAGTCGGCCTTCGCGGTGGAGAGTATGATGGATATGCTGGCCGAAAAGGTCAGGGTCGATCCGGTGCAGTTGCGGCGCATGAATGCCCTGCAAGTAGGGAGCATCACCAATACCGGGCAGCTCCTGCGCGAGTCCGTGGGGCTGACCGAGTGCATTGACAAGGTCGATGCAGAAATGCGGCGGCTCAATGCCGATCCTTTCCAGCCGAGGCGCGATCCGGAAATGCCGCACCTGGTACGGGCCTGGGGTTTTGCCGCGGCCTATAAGAACACGGGACTGGGTGGAGGCGCGCCGGATATTTCAGGCGCGGAGGTGGAACTCTACGAGGACGGCATGTTCGAGGTGCGCAGTTCTGCGGCTGAGATGGGACAGGGGCTCGTCTCGGTCATGCGCATGATCGTGGCCGAGGAGTTCCAGGTGCCGGCGGGACAGGTGCGTGTCCTGGTGATGGACACCGACCTGACCCCCAACGGCGGTCCCACCACAGCCTCCCGGCAGACCTTTGTGACCGGCAACGCCTCCCGCCACGCGGCCAGGACCCTGCGCGAGGCGATCACTGCCGCCCTGGCCGAGAAATACGATGTGCGGCCGGGGCAGATACGCTTCGAGGGTGGACGGGTCCACGCCAACGGGCATTCGATCTCATTTGCGGAAGTAGCCCGCGAGTTCAAGGCCTCAGGCCAGCATCCACGCGCCCTGTATGAGTACGAGGCCCCAAAGACACAACCCCTGGGAACCGGCGGCGACATGCACTTCGCCTTTTCCTTCGCCGCGCAGGCCGCCGAGGTGGAGGTCAACACCGTCACCGGCGAGGTGCGCGTCCTGCGCGTCATCTCGGCCAACGATGTGGGTGCGGCCATCAACCCGCTCGGTCTGCAGGGGCAGGTGGAGGGCGGGGTGATGATGGGGATCGGAAACTGCCTTACCGAGGAGTTCATCCTGAGCGAAGGCCATGTGGTCACCGACCGCCTGGCGCGCTACCGCATGCCGGGGATCATGCTCACGCCCGAGATCACCTCCTTCATCGTGGAGCATCCCAGCGCAGAAGGACCGTATGGAGCCAAGGGAGTGGGTGAGGTCTGCACCATTCCGACCACTCCGGCCATCACGAACGCGATCTATAATGCAGTGGGCGTCCGCGTGGACAGCCTGCCTGTGGATCAGGAAAAGATCAGCGCCGCGCTGGGGTCGTCCCCGGCCCGGCAGATGTAAATAAAAGGAACCCGGCCGCGGGCTCCGAAGGGAAAAGAAACAAGGTCATGAACAAGTTCGTGGGATATCGCTGCTCGGTCTGCGGGACGGAGTATCTGCCGGGGCAGGTCACATATACCTGCCCGAAGGATGGGGGGAACCTGGATGTGGAGCTGGATTACGATGCGATCCGCAAGAACTACCAGCCGGAGGATTTTGCCTCACGGACGGATGCCTCCCTGTGGCGGTATCTGCCGCTCCTTCCGGTGCCGGAGCCTCCCGGCCAGGCCACACCGCTGCACGCAGCAGGAGGCACACCCGTCTATGGGCTGCCGCGCCTGGGCGCTCTGCTGGGGCTGAAGCGCCTCTGGCTGAAGGACGAGTCGCGCAACCCCACGGCCTCCTTCAAGGACCGGGCCAGTGCCATCGTCGTGTCGCGCGCCCAGGAGATCAGGGCGGAGGTGGTGGTCACGGCCTCCACCGGAAATGCCGGCGCGGCACTGGCAGGCATGTCTGCGGCCATCGGGCAGAAAGCCGTCATCTTTGCGCCCAAAACCGCGCCCCCGGCCAAGGTGGCGCAGCTCCTCATCTACGGTGCGAAGGTGATCCTGGTGGATGGCACCTACGATGACGCCTTCGACCTGACCATAAAGGCGGCCCGCGAATTTGGCTGGTACTGCCGCAATACCGGCTATAACCCCTTCACCGCCGAGGGCAAGAAGACCGCGGCTTTTGAGATCTGGGAATGGTGGGAAACCGTCCATCGCGAATGGCACGAAGAGACCGGCCCCGATGCGGACCATGCGCCTCTGACGGTTTTCGTCTCCGTGGGAGATGGGAATATCATTTCAGGCATCCATAAAGGATTTAAAGATCTGCTGGCTTTGGGCTGGATCGTGCGCATGCCGCGCATCATAGGCGTACAGGCGGAGGGCTCGGCGGCCATTGCCAACGCCTTCCGCGCCGGGACGGAGGAGATCACCCCGGTGGCGGCCAGGACCCTGGCGGACAGCATTTCGGTGGACCTGCCGCGCGATGGTGTGCGGGCGGTCCGGGCCGCGCGCGATACGCAGGGGACTTATATCACCGTGGCGGACAGCGAGATACTGGAAGCCATCGCCGAGCTTGGTAAAATGGGAATATTTGCAGAGCCGGCCGGTGCGGCGGCCTATGCCGGTTTGGTAAAGGCCGCGGGCTCGGACATATTGGGAGCCGAGGATCCGGTGCTGGTGCTGAACACGGGCAGCGGCCTGAAGGATGTGCGCGCGGCCATGCAAGTGGTAAAGGATGCGCCGGTCATCGAACCGACACTGGAGGCCGTCAAGAAAGTTCTATGAAGCCCAGTTGGGATCCCGCTTTCCGCCTGTTTGTCCTTATCGTTATCTTTGTCCTGTCACTTTTCACCCTCTGGACGATCCGGGATGCACTTTCACCGCTGCTGATCGCCGGGCTGGGCGCGTATTTCCTCAGCCCGGCTGTCGCATTCTTCGAGCGAAAGGTGCGCCTTCCGCACAAGGTGGCGGCCAACCTGGTTTTCTTCCTGGTCCTGGCGCTGATCGTGGCGGTGCCGTTCACTGTTCTGCCGGGGCAGTTGGACGCCATCCAGAAGATCCTGGGCGACCTCAACCGGGCCCTGGATGGCTTGCAGGGTGTGCTGGAAACGCCTCGCAGCATCGGGAGCGTGCGATTGGACCTGAGCACATTGATCCCCTCCATGCGCGCCAACCTGGGCTCGGAGATCGTGCCCAAACCCGAGGACGCCCTGCGGGTGCTGGAGTTTGGATCGCGCAACCTGCTCTGGACGCTGGTCATCCTGGTATGCACTTATTTCTTGATGAACGATTGGGGACGCCTGAGGGAGTGGCTGATCGCCATTGCCCCGTTTGAGGAACAGCCCGACATGCATCGTCTCTATGAGGAGATACGCCGGGTTTGGTTGGGGTATCTGGGCGGGCAGATACGCCTGATGCTGGTGCTGGCGATCATCTACGCGGCGGCCTGGGGGGCGGTCGGTCTTCCCGGCGCGGTGATCCTCGGAAGCCTGGCAGGGATCCTCAACCTGCTGCCGGAGATCGGCCCGGCGGCGGCGGCGGTCCTGGCGGTCATTGTGGCGCTGTTGGAGGGCTCCACCTGGCTGCCGCTCTCCAACCTGTGGTTCGCCCTCGTCACGCTGGGAGTGTACCTGCTCCTTAATAATTTCAAGACCATCTGGCTGCAGCCTCGCATCCTGGGTCACAGTGTGCGGCTGCATGAAGGGGTGGTGTTTATCGCCATTGTCCTGAGCATCATGCTGGGAGGCGCGCTGGTCGTCCTGCTGGTCGTGCCTCTCCTGGCGACCGGGGGCGTGATCGGCCGGTACACGCGTGCGCGCCTGCTGGGCGAGCCGCCCTTCCCTGCGGAGGGATCTGCCTCTCCGCTCGAATCCAGCGCCTCACCCGCGGCCCCTGCAGCGGATGCCCCTCCAAGGAGTCCTCAAGAATGAAAACCGTGTATTCTGTGATCGCTCCCATCTATAACGAGATGGAGAACCTCCCCGAGTTATGCCGCCGCGTGAAGGAGACCCTGGACTCCACCGGAGAACCCTGGGAACTGATCCTCGTGGATGACGGGTCGACGGACGGCTCCACGGAGAGAATACGTGAGCTTGCCTGGGTGGACGAACGCATCCGCCCGCTGATCTTTGCCCGCAACTTTGGGCACCAGATCGCCATCACGGCCGGTTGGGACCACGCCCGGGGCGATGCGGTGGTTACCATCGACTCGGACCTGCAGGACCCTCCCGAGCTGATCCTTGAGATGATCAAAAAGTGGCGCGAAGGCTATGAGGTCGTCTACGCCGTGCGCGCCGAACGCGAGGGGGAGTCCTGGTTCAAGCTGTGGACGGCCTCGCTCTTCTACCGCATCATTTACCGCATCACGGACGTGAAGATCCCGCTGGATACCGGCGATTTCCGGTTGATGGACCGCCAGGTGGTGGATGTGCTCAAGAAGATGCGCGAGCGGCACCGCTTTCCGCGCGGCATGTCGGCCTGGGTGGGCTTCAAACAGATCGGCGTGGAGTACAAACGCGCCGCCCGTTTTGCGGGTTCCACCAAATATCCCTTCCGCAAGATGTTCAAGCTGGCGATCAATGCCATCACCAGCTTCTCTTATTTTCCGCTGCAGGTGGCCACATTCTTCGGGTTTGTTTCAGCGGGGCTGGCGATCCTGGCCATTCCCATCGTGGTGTACATGCGCATCACCGGCTCGCAGGCCTTCTTCGGCCAGGCCACCACGCTGATCGCGGTGCTGTTCCTGGGAGGCGTGCAGCTCATCTCTCTGGGCATCCTGGGCGAGTATATTGGGCGGCTGTACGACGAAGCCAAGGGACGCCCGCTGTACATCCTGCGTGAGGGGCCGGGGGACCAGGCTCCGGTTGCATGACCGGCTCTCCGCCCCGGAGGCTTCCAGACTCTCCGGGGCTTTTGAAAGAATCAAGATATTATGGATTTATCCTTTTTTCGCGACCGTGAATTTTTCCGCGACATGATGGCCATCGCCCTGCCGGTGGCTTTCCAGCAGCTCGTCACTGCCTCACTCAGCATGATCGATGTGCTGATGGTGGGCCAACTTGGCGAAAGCGCCATCGCCGCGGTCGGACTTGCCAACCAGGTCTTCTTCCTCCTGATCCTGTTCGTGTTCGGCGTGACCAGCGGTATGGCGATCTTCACCGCGCAATACTGGGGCAAGGGGGATATCCCGAGTATCCGCCATGTGCTGGGCATCTCGCTGGCAGTCTCAACCGTGGTGGGATTGGCCTTTTCGCTGGTGGCTGTATTGATCCCCGAGCTGGTGCTGGGTTTCTACAGCGCCGACCCGGAGGTGATCCGGATCGGTGCGGACTACCTGCGCATCGTGGGATTCAGCTATCCGCTCATCGCCATCACGACTTCGTATATCTCCGTTCTGCGCAGCATCACACTGGTCAAGCTGGTGGCCTTCATTTCAGTGGCAGCCCTGGCGATGAAGACGGGGCTGGGGTACCTGCTGATCTTCGGGGTGGGGGAACTGCCTGCGCTGGGCGTGCGCGGCGCAGCCATCGGATCGCTCTCGGCCTGGACGTTCGAACTGCTGCTGCTCTTCTTCCTTGTGTACCGGCTTAAGACGCCCCTGGCCGCCAACCCGCTCACCTTCTTCCACTTTGATGGGCCTTTCCTGCGCCGCGTCCTGGCCACTTCCATGCCGGCCGCGCTCAATGAGGTGGCGTGGTCCGTGGGGATCACGGTGTATATGGCGGTGTATGCGCGCATCGGAACGGATTCCATCGCGGCAATCAACATCAATTCCACGATCGAGGAATTATTCTTTGTCCTCTTTATGGGACTGGGGAACGCCTGTTCGGTGATGGTGGGCAACCGCATCGGTGCGGGGCAAAAAGAATCCTCCTTTGAATACGGCCGGCGGTTCATCATCCTCGGAATCCTGATCGCCCTGGTGCTGGGCCTGGTGGTGTACCTGGTGCGCGAGCCGGTGGTCGGGTTATATGAGATCTCGGCGGAGGCGGCTGCCAATCTGCGGGGTCTGATGCTGGTATTCGCGGCCTCCGCCTGGCTGCGGATGCACAATTTCATTGTGTTCATCGGCGCGCTGCGCGCCGGCGGGGATACGCGCTATGCCATGTTCACCGAGTTGTTCTCGATCTGGTTGGTGGGCGTGCCCCTTGCGCTGCTGGGTGGGTTTGTCTGGCATCTTCCGGTCTATGGGGTCTATCTACTGGTGCTGGTGGAAGAGCTGGTCAAGGCGGTTGTCATTGACCTGCGCTTCGTCTCCCGTAAATGGATCCACGACCTGGTGAATGCCGCCGCCTGATATTGGGCAGGGGAATCCTGTCTGGAAAGGGATGCAGGGAATGGCTTATAACTTCGAGCGGGTACCGGACCGGCGCGACCCGGCGCGCGTCAATAAATGGAATTACTATCCCCGCGATGTACTGCCCCTGTGGGTGGCGGATATGGATTTCCCTGCTCCCAGGCCCATCCTGGATGAACTGCGCAAATCCATTGAGCAGGGTGTCCTGGGATATGAGCTGACTCCGCCGGGACTGAAGCGGACCGTGGCGGCCCGCATGGAGCGCCTCTATGGCTGGAAGGTGGATCCTGAGGCCGTGGTCGCGACCACCGGCGTGGTGAGCGGTTTGAATGCGGCCGGGCGGGCCTTCTGTTCCCCAAAACGTGGCTATCTGATCCAGCCTCCCGTATATAACGAGTTCCACGAACTGAAGAACAACCTGTCCATCCCGCAGTTCGAGGCGCCCCTGGTGCGGACGATGCGCGGGGGCTTTATGCGTTATGAGATCGATTGGGATGTTTTTGAGAAGGAGGTCCGCAAGGCCGGTATGTTCGTCCTGTGCAACCCCCACAACCCGGTCGGAAAGATCTTCCCGCAGCGCGACCTGCTCAGGATGGCCCGCCTGTGCCTGGAGCATGGGGTGATCATTGTGGCGGATGAGATCCACTCGGAGCTGCTCCTGGACGGGAACAAATTCACGCCGATGGCGGCGCTGTCCAGGGAGATCGCCGCACATACGGTTACGTTTGTTTCCCCCTCGAAGACCTTCAATGTGCCGGGGTTGTTCTGCGGTTTTGCCGTCATACCCTCGCCCGCGCTGCGCTCCAGGTTCGAGAAGGTGGTGGATCATCTGCGGCTGCACGTGAGCAGTTCCGGGCTGATCGCTGCGCAGGCTGCATTCTCCGGCAGGTGCGATCCCTGGCTGAGTGCGCTGCGGATGTATCTGGAGGGCAACCGCGATGCTCTGATCGGGTACGTCCGGGAATATCTGCCCGAGGCGAAGCTGACGAAGCCGCAGGCCACCTATCTTGCCTGGATCGATTGCGGCGAATGGGTCCGGTCGGGCAGGATCGAAGGCTCTCCCTTTGAGTTCTTCCTGAGAGATGCC
>CAYMQX010000012.1:15352-17842 GCA_964392495.1 uncultured Anaerolineaceae bacterium | reverse complement strand
ATCTCCAGGCAGACCAGGTCGGAATGGAAGCACCCGGGGCAGGAATGGGGAACGGAATTCGTCTTCCCGAAGGCGGGCTGCTGGCGAATCCTGGCCTCGCGCTGGCTGATGGATACGGACCGGCCGGTCACCGGGCAGATCGAAATCCAGGTGAGGCCCTAGCATGGAAGCCGGATGCTATAATACCGTCCTTACTGTAACCCCTCTTAAAGCGGAGAATGCATGGAAAAAATACTGGAAGAACATTTGAAGGTGCTGGAAGCCTGCCACACTACCGTCCTCTCCTCCTTGCAGGGCTTGCCCGCGGAGGCTCTGGACTGGGAGCCGGGTCCCGGGATGAATTCCCTGACGGTGCTGGTGTTCCATCTCACCGGTTCGGAGCGTTACTGGATCGGGGATGTGGCGATGGGCGAGTTCTCGGGTCGCAACCGGGAGGCCGAGTTCGCCACACGGGGCATGGAACCCGAGGCCCTGCGTGCCAGGCTGGACGACAGCCTGGCCTATGCCCGAAGCGCTTTCGAGCGGCTGAGCCTTGAGCAGTTGGCCCGGGAACGCTTGGCGCCTTCGGATGGCAAAAGGGTCACGGCGGCATGGGCACTGCTGCACGCGCTGGCGCATGCAGCGGAGCATGTGGGACATATCCAGATCACGCGGCAGCTTTGGGAGCAGGAGCAGATGAAAAGATAGACCCTGGCGGGCCGGATGAGAATCGAAAGGACGGGCAGTTTGTACCCGTCCTTTTTTATGGACTAGATACGCTCACGATTGAACTGGGTCTCGTAAAGCTGGGAATACAGCCCGCCCAATGCCAGGAGTTCGGAGTGCGTGCCGCGCTCCACGATCCGGCCCCGGTCCATGACAAGGATCTGGTCGGCGGCCAGGATGGTGCTGAGGCGATGGGCGATGACGATGCTGGTGCGCCCGGCCATGACATGCCGCAGCGCCTCCTGGATGAGGACCTCGGATTCGCTGTCCAGATGGCTGGTCGCCTCGTCTAGAACGAGGATGCGCGGATCCTTGAGGATCACGCGTGCCAGGGCGATGCGCTGTTTCTCACCGCCGCTGAGTCGATAGCCGCGCTCACCCACCACGGTGTCGTACCCCTCGGAAAGCCCCATTACAAAGTTGTGGATGTTGGCGGCCTGGGCGGCCGCCTCGACCTCGACCTGTGAGGCGTCCGGTCGGGCATAGACCAGGTTGGTGCGGATGGTGTCGTGGAAGAGGTAGGTCTCCTGGGTGACCATGCCGATGGCGTCGGAGAGAGAATCGAGGCTTACATCACGCAGGTCATGTCCATCGATGCGGATGGCGCCGCTGGTGGGGTCATAGAGGCGGGGGATCAGGTAGGTGAGGGTGGTCTTACCGGCGCCGGATGGTCCCACCAGCGCCACCAATTGGCCGGGCTGCGCGCTGAAGGAGATGTCTTCCAGGGCGGTCTCGCGGGCTTGCGAGAGGGGCGTCTCTGCGGGTTCCTCCTCTGCGCGGGATGGTCCGGTCCTGCGGTCGTCCAGGGATAGAACGGTTTTCACATCCTCCATCTTCCCGTAGCGCTTTACCTCGCTGAGCAGCCTGGATTCGTCGATGCGGTAATCGAAGGTCACGTTCTCGAACTGGAGCCCACCGCGCACGTTCTCGAGGATATGTGGATCATCCTTTTCCACAATATCAGGCGGCAGGTCAATGACCTCGAAGACGCGCTCGAATGAGACCATGCTGGTGCTGAATTCGACGGGGGCGCCGGCCAATCCCTGCAGGGCGCCGTAGAGCTGGTTCAGGTATGAGCCGAAGGCCACAATGGTGCCGATAGTGAAGACACCGATGATCACGTAATACCCGCCCAGGCCGTACACCAGCGCGGTCCCGAACGCGCCGACGAGCCCGAGCATGGCAAAGAATCCTGAACCGATGACGGCGCGCTGCACACCGATATCGCGCACGTTGGCAGCGCGCTGGCGGAAGCGGTTTTCCTCTTCATGGGCGCGCCCGAACAGCTTGACCAGCAGCGCCCCGCCGATGTTGAGGGTCTCGTTCATATGGGCGTTCATCTGGGCATTGAGTTCCATGGCGCGGCGGGCGATATCGCGCAGGACCACTCCCAAGTGCCGGGCGGAGAGGATGAAGAGCGGCAGGATGACCAGGCTGGCCAGTGTCAACCTCCATTCCAGGGTGAACATGACGATCAGGATCGCGGCAGCCTCCACAATATTGGTGACGATGCCCACGATGGTGTTGCTGATGGCGTTCTGCGCGCCCACCACATCGTTGTTCAGGCGGCTCATCAGCTCGCCCACCTTCGTGTTGGTGAAGAAGCGCAGGGACATGCGCTGCAGCCGCGCAAAAAGCGAGGACCGCAGATCGTAGATGACGCCCTCACCCACCGCGGCATTAAAACGGCGCTGGATGACCGAGATGCCGCCGTTAAGGATCGGGATGAGCAAAAGCGCCACCGAAAGTACCACCAACTGGTGCATATCCTTTGCAGGCAGCACC
>CAYMQX010000012.1:0-15342 GCA_964392495.1 uncultured Anaerolineaceae bacterium | reverse complement strand
CCGTATCGATCAACCTGCGGAAGATGAGAGGGGTGAGCAGGCTCAAACCGGTGCTGATCAGGATGGCCGCCAACATGCCCCCGATCTGCCACCAGTAAGGACGGGCGTAGGTCAGCACACGCAGCAGCAGGGCGCGGGTCACTTTGGGCTTCTGATCGCCCGAACGCATATAGCCAAACCAACCATAACCACCGTGCATGGCGGGAAAATCTCCTGAAGGATTAAGATTCGTCTCGTGATTCTTGGAGACAGAGAATAACTATAAGACCGAAGATAGGATTTTGCAACTGCGCGAAAAGGCAGTCTGTTAAACCCGATCAGGAAGCTCACACAGTGAAAGAACAAGCCCGGGACAGGGCGTCCCGGGCTTGTGGAGGGTGCGTGAGGCAGGGGCTACTGTACCACTGCCGGAACGCTGACATCCTGGTAGTTCCCGCTGCCGAGCTGACCGTCCTGGTTGAGGCCCCAGCACAGGATGCCAGGATCGGCGTCTGTGCTGCCTACCAGGGCACAGGCATGAGAACGGCCGACTGCCAGCTGCCAGGCATCCTTCAGGTCGCTGACGGGCTGCGGCGTGGAACTGCTGTTGGTGGAGCCATTCCCAAGCTGCCCGTATGTGTTGGATCCCCAGCACTGCACGGTCCCATCGTCCAGTAGCGCGCAGGTGTAGTCCTGCCCGCTGTCGATATCCAGTACGCCTGACAGATCCGGGACCTGACTGAAGGATGGGCCGGATTGGATGAAGGCTGTGCCGCGCCCATCCAAGGCCAGGATGCCAGGGGCAAAGCGGCCAACAGAGAGATCCAGGATCCCGGCGGGAATGCCTGTCACCAGTCGGGCATTGCCATCGATGACGCAGCGCGGGCCGGCCGGGGAAATGCCGCACAGGCCGGACTGACCGGCGTCGAGGCTGGATACGCCGCCGATGAGGGAGGCCAGCGTCGGGCGCAATTGATCCGTGTGGGTGCCGTCGGCCAACTGCCCGCGATCATTGGCGCCCCAGCAAATCACCTGTCCGCTTGCGAGGATGGCACAGGAATAGTCGAAACCCGCGGTTATTGCAACCGCGCCGTTCAGCACTTTGACAGGGGTGGTGCGGTCCGTGCGGAAGCCATCGCCAATTTGTCCGTGGTCATTGCGGCCCCAGCACCAGACCTCGCCACCTGCCAGGGCGCAGGTGTGATCTCCACCCGCTGCCAGGGAGACTGCCTCTTCGAGTCCGCTTACATCCACGGGGGAACTGCTGCCGGTCCCGGAGCCATCGCCCAACTGACCATATGTGTTATCACCCCAACACTTCACACTGCCGGAGATAATGGCGCAGGTATGAGCATTACCGGCTGCGATGGCATGAGCCCTGCCGCCTGTGACCGGGATGACGAGGGTGGGAAGGGATGAGACTGTGCTGCCCTGCCCGCCGCCGTTCGAGCCGGAGGTTGCAGTGGGTGTAGGGTTATTCCCGCCTGCAGCGGTGGGAGTGCTGGTGGGCATGAAGGTGGCGGTGGCCTCCACTAAGAGAGTTGGAGTATTCGTGGGGATGTCCGTCGGGGTATTGGTGGGAGTATAAGTCGGCGTATCCGTTGGAGTGAAGGTCGCGGTGCTGGTCGCCCCGCCGCTCTGCGTGGGGGTGCTGGTGGAAACAAGGAAGGGACCGATGCCCACCTTGTAGGGAGCGTTGGCTCCGCCGGCGGTCTTGAAATTCCACAGCTTATCGGGTCCATAAATCACGGCGCAGTCGGGATTGGGATCGTCACCGTCGCCGTTGAGGCCGTAATCATGCTGGGTGCCCCAATCCACGTAACCCCAGCTCCCGTCCCAAACGCCGCCGACCATGTGCTTGTAACGAATGACAGGACCCGAATCGCAGCCCCAGAAATTCCGCTGAGCATTCAGGAACCGGACGTTGTTGGCATCGGGTGGGCCGCTGACCAGATCGTTCTCGAGGTTGTCCCGGAAAACGTTGAAATGGGCCTCCGTACGTGGGTGGCCGATGGCGCCCTCCACCACGATTCCATTCACATTGTTCCGGATGGTGTTATTGGAGATCGTGATATCCAGCGTGCCCAGGATCACGGGCTGGTAGATGGCGGTGGTGTAGTTCTGGATGATGAAACCGATCAGGGTGAAGCCCTCGGCGTTGATGGTGATGGCGGTCGTGATGCCCGCCAGGGATGAGCCATCCAGCACAGGAGCAGATGGGTCGGCGCCGGCCACGAAGCGGTTGCCGGGGTTGCCCCAGAGGGTGATGCCGGGGGTATTAATGGTGATCTCAGCGGCATAGGTGCCAGGCTCCACAAAGATGGTCTGGCGGATCTGCCCATCGGGCGCAAGGATCGAATCCGGCGGATTGGTCACCGAGAAATCCAGGGCGGCCTGGATGGGGTTTCCGCAGGGCTGAGCGCCTGGAGTGACCGGATCACAATCGCCGAAGGTGAAGGAATACAGAGTGCCCCCGCTGGTAAAGTATGGATCTCCCTCCGCAATGGCTTGGGCGGCGTCCTGGCTGCCCATGTTGAGGGGATCGCCAGTCATATCGGCCAGAATGATCCCGGTATCCGAGGCGGTCTGGACGGCGTTACCGATGACCGCGGGCAAATCCGCCTCAGGGATCGCCGTGGGAGACGGGGCTTCAACCGTGGGTTCCGGCTGGCGATCTTCTTCTGCAGCAGGTGCAGAGGTGGCCGTGGAGGAGGCTGTGGAACTGGGCGGAATCAGGGTGGCGGTCGGAAGCAGCGTGGCTGTGGCCGTAAAGGTGGGCTCAAGTGTGGCAGAGGGTTCCAAGGAAGGTTCCGGCGTGGCAGAAGGCTCCAGAGTGGGAGGTATTTGCACAGTGGTGGTCGCTTCCAGGGTGGGGGGTAGCTCTTCGGTAGCGGTCGGCTCGAGGGTCGGTTCCTGCGTGGGAAACTCTGTGGGTGTGTTTGTGGGAAGATCCGTAGGCGGTGGGGTGGGCTCATCCGCCGATACGCTGAGGGGGAACGCTGCGGCAGCAACCAATGACAGGACCATGAGCAGGCAGAAAACGGAAAACAGCTTGAGGGGCTTCATAATAGGAATCCTTTCCCACGATCATCGAGCAGAAGGCGGCGGGGGAGCGATCAATTTCGGATGTGAGGAAAAAACGAAATCAACCGCCCCTGTGATTGATGCGACCTTGCATTTCTGCAAGGCGATGGGGTCGAGTCTAATGGATGGGCGATCGATAGACAAGACAAAAATTAGAAAAATTATCCCATTTTCGCATCCCCCATTGGTTTGAAAGAAAAACAGGCTTTTTTCTCCAAAGCGGGTCGGAATGGATTAATTTTTTCTCAGGCTGTTTGCGGAGTTGTAATGCCCCCATAACAAAGGTGAAAAGGCACTCCTTTCCTTTAGGTTCTACAATGGAAAGGTGATCCCTTCCCCCTCCATCGATTCCGGAGAAGATGCATGACCTTCAGAGTGCCCCGCCTTATTTCCACTTTTTCCCTTGCCATGCTGCTGGTGCTGCTGGGCACCTTTGCTCCATCACGCCCGGTCTATGCCTATGCCAGCACTCCGGCCATCCCGGTCCTGAGCCAGTTCATCACCCAGATCAGGGATGGTCGGGCCCGCGATCTGCGAGGGGTGTATGTTCCAAACGTGCTGGCGGCGCCCATCGTTCAACAGCCTGTGGGACAATATGGATTTGTGTCATCCCGGCGGGGTGTTCTGACACAGTTCTCGCTGCCCGCGAAATTTGAGACAACCGGTCTTCTAGCGCATAATTACCTGGCGGGGGCCCGTTTTGCCCTTATGAACCGCGGGCAGATACTGTACCTGGTCTATGGGGATGGGAGGGTGACACGGTTTGTGATCCGCGAGATCCAGGAATACCAGGCGCTGAACCCGTTGAGCGAGACCAGCAGCTTTGAAAACTCAGAAAGCGGTGCGGTATTCACGGCGAGGGAACTGCTGGAACGTATCTACAACCAGCCGGGAAAGCTGGTCTTCCAGACCTGTATCGCCAGAGGCACCGAGCTTGCCTGGGGCCGGCTGTTCATCATTGCCGAAGAGCTTCCCACGCAGACCCGATGACAGGTCCATTAACGTCTGGCAGCAGGCGCCCCACAAGGGGCGCCTTTTGTTTAACCTCCTTGTATAGCTCAAACCCAAAGAACCCGGAGGCTTTTCCGGAAACGGCCCCAGGGCAAATTCGGATTCTTCCGGTTGTGGTATTAATGTGTAAATACTCTATAATGACCGCTGTTGCACCCTTGCGGGGGATCATCAGGTTCGTCTATGATGGTCCAGCCACCGGGATACAGAGTGAAGCCCGGAAAAATCGCGGGATGAACTCCTGAAAAAGGCACAAAGGAGAGTTGATCTATGGAAAAAACGATCAAGGCACAGGATTTCCTGAACTCAGCCTTGGGGCTCTTTGAGGAGACCTTCGACAAGACCCAGGGGATCTACCTGGACAGGGATACCTCGCTATTTTGCACACTGGACAGCATCAATGCGCAGGAGGCTTCCCTCCCGGTGGGCGGACAGTGCGCTTCGCTGGCCGCGCAGGTGGCACACGTGAACTTCTACCTGGAGGTGCTGGAGCGTTATATCGTCCATCACGACAGCAGCCCCGTGGATTGGGGGGAGGTATGGCGCACGGTGGAGAAGGTCACACCGGAGGAATGGCAGGCGCTGAAGGATGCGCTTCGGCTCACCTACGGCAGGATGCAGGAGATGATCCGTTCACAGGGGGAGTGGGATGAGGATTCCATCGGCGGCGCGATGGCTATCATCGTCCACAGCGCCTATCACTTGGGAGAGATACGGCAGGCGTTGTGTGTCCTGCAGCCGAACCGCTGAACGTGACCCGGCGCTCGATTCCTATGTAATTTCCCGGGTAGGTGCGGCCTTTTGGCTTTCCGGCGCCCCCAGCGCGGGGGGCTCTTCATTCTGCGGGAGAAAGCGCAGAACCCGGCTCCGGTTCCATGCCGGGTAAATCAGCCCCGCCGGTGGAGTGATTGGCGCGCCGGATGAGGAACCAGGCGGGTGTGAGCAGCAGCGCAGAGGTGGAGATGGCGGTCTTCACCGCGAAGATGCTGGCGATCAAAGCGACAGGAGGCCCTCCAACAACCTGGCCAATGGCATCCACCTGGCCGAACATGGAATGGACTGTGGCGCGCACGCGCGAGTCCAACCTCTGATTGATCCAGGCGGTACGCAGAGGTTCGGAAATCTCGCGCAGGATGTCCACGATCAGATACATGCCCAGGCTGAAGACAAGCGGAGCGAAGGCGGGGGAGAGGGCGAAGAGCAGCATGGCCGTCGAAATGCCGCCGGTAATCCAGAGCATGGCGCGCCCGATGGCCGGCGGGCTTCCGGTATCGACGCGTTTCTCTACGATGCGCAGGACCGGGATCGTCAGCAGCGTGCCGGCAATGCGCAGCGCAGCGAAGAAGGCAACCTGATTGTTCCCGAACAGCACAGGCAGGTCGAAGTGATCCAGCAGATGCTTGACCCACAGGCGGTCAAACCCCTCGCTGTAAAGACCGTAGAAGAGGCCCACGCCGGCGATGCTTATCAGGCGCGGGCTGAGGCGCACGGCCTGCAGGCCCTGCTTAAAGGTGTGCTCCATGTGTTCCCAGGTGTTCCGGTCTTCCCGCGGCAGAGGTCTGAAACCGGTCTCCGGCATGATAAAGATAAGCACCACGCCGATGAGCATGATCAGCATCGCGCCGACCTGCAGCGGCAGGGCGACGTTCCGCGCACCCACGAGGCTGGAGGCGCCCATCCCGATGAGCGAGGCGAACAAGCCCAGTTGGGCGGCGCGCAGGAAGAGGTGGTTGGCGGGCGCTTCTCCGATTTCGTCCGTGATCCAGGCCTGGGTGGCGCCGCTGGTAAAGGTGTAGCCCAAGCCCCAGAGCACCTGGGCGAGCAGGATGGGTAGGAAGGCCGGGAACAGGCCCTCCACCAAAAAGCCCGCGCCCATGAGCAGGTATCCGATAATGATCGAAAGCCGGCGGGAATACGCGTCCGCCACCACGCCGGTGGGCACCTCAAAGAGGAAGATGGAAGCTTCCACAGCTGTACCCACAAGGACCAGTTGGAAGGGAGAGAGTCCCGCTGCCGTGGCCTCGTACAGGGAGGTCACGACGAACATCATGCTGAAGGCGGCGGAAGAGGCGAATTCAATAAAGAGGTACACGCGGGCGGCGTTCAGGCGAAATCTATTCATAAGGCTGTCCTCAGATCACCACTAATTTGTTTGTTACCATGGATCATGCCACGGCGAAGACATCCGACAGCCTTTTGGGGAACAGGATGTCCAGGATGAGTCGGTCCTGCCATGTCTTCCAACTGCAGTCGGCGAAGTTCTGCTCCAACTCGTCGAAGCTTCGATAGCCGAAGAGCATTTGGAGGAAGGTCAATCCCGGAAAAGCGGCATTCTCATTGTCCTGTCCTTTGGGCTCCCAGGACTCGACCTGTTTCAAGCGCCCAGCCTCGAATTCCATGCGCAGCCCGTCGCGGTAAAAACTGAGCCTGATCTCACCGCTGAAGCCCACGGCGATCGACTCCGCAAGCCGCTGTTCGAGGGCGGGGGCAATGTGACGGATGAAGCCGGGCAGGTCCTCCACACGAAGGTACCATGCATAGGGATCGCGGCTGGCAGGGAGCCAGAATGGCCCCAGGGCATCATAGACCGGATGCCGCTGTCCCAGCAGAAACCCGAAAGCCTTGAACTCAAGCCCTTCCAGGGCGGCCAACTCAGGGCCTTTCTGGCAGAGATACCGTGCAAGGGCCGGGGATGCCTTCAGCCAGGAGATGCCTTCCTTCAGCTCATATCCCATGACGAAGAGGGCACCATCCCAAAGGCGGATATCGCGTTGGAAGTATCCCAGTGGTTCGCCGGAGGGAGACTCGATCATCATCAGTTCGAAGTGGTTGGCGCTGCCGGGGCTTTGCACTTCCAGTTCATATTCCAGGATGTCCACGCCGCGCCGGCAGGCGATCTCATAGCGTTTCTGTGCCTGTGCGTAGACCCCGGCCACAAAGGGCAGGTCACTGCGGACCGCGGGGCGGATGATAACGGGTTCCGTTTCCCCTTCCTTCAAGGCCGGAACATTGGCGGCATAGCCGAAGCGCCGGCCGCTGAGGTCCAGGGCCATCTCATAACCGAACAGGCGGTAGTAGAAGGGGATGCCCGTGATGGCCTGCAGCCGGTCACCACGTTCACGGCTCCAGCGGTGGATCTCCGCGAACTGGAGGCGGATCAAGCCGCGATTCCGGTATTCGGGCAGGGTCCCCACCAACTCCGGCCGGCCTACATTGAAGGGGATGCCCTCATAGGTCCAGGTCTGGGGGATGAGGTTGAGGGCCGAGACGATCCGCCCGGAAGCCGCTTCAGCCACGATGGTGAAGCCGTCTGGGTGGAAGGTGGGATGAGGCTTGGTAACAAGGTCGCGCGCCCAGGCCGCGATATAGGGATCGGGTTTGTCGGGGCCGTCATCGCTGTGGATGCGGGCACAGAAGTCGGCCAGTTCCGCTGCATCGGCAGGGCTGGAACGGCGCAGGATCAGCCCACCCTCCAGCTCGCGGAGGACAGGTTGTTGGATATTCAATTTTTTCATTTCGTACACCCTGTTGATTAAGGCTGATGATTCAGCAGAGTCTCCAGTTTGGTCATGGTCTTGGCGGGGTCGCGGAAGTGCACGGCAGCCATGCCCATGCGCCGGGCTGCATCGATATTCTCTTCGAAGTCGTCCACGAAAATGGCCTGCCCGGCTTCCACATCCAGGGCATGGAGGGCCAGTTCAAAGATGCGGGGCTGGGGTTTGGCAGCGCCCACTTCCGCGGAAATGGTCACATGGTCGAAGGCGTCCACGAACTTGTTGGTGACCATGTACCGGCGCAGGCCGTCCCAGGCATTGGATATGAGCCCGGTCTTGTAGCGGGGCCGCAGAGAGCGGATGAATTCAAGCAGCTCATGGTCGATGATATCGCCGCCAAAGAATTCATCGCGCAAGGCTTCGATCTCTCCGGCGGGACGATGGAAGCGGTGCGCCAGCGCCTGCCAGTGCTCCTCTTCGCTGATCTCGCCGAGGGTTGCACGCCGCGCGGTCTCGCTGTCGAACACGGCCCGGACGAGGTCCTCGTACTCCAAACCCAGGCGTTCAGCAAGGTGCTCGCGAGGCGCCTGGTGCTCGGTGCGGACGATCACCCCACCCATATCAAAAAAAACGGCGCGGAAGGACATGACGGATCTACCTGCTGCGCTTGCGGGCGGGTTTCCTGGCCGGGGTCACGCCGGCGCCGGCCTTTTTGGCGGAGGGGTTGGCGGCAGGCTTTTCTGAGGCCTTCTTCATCCCTGCCTTCGGGCGGGCCTCGGCGGGTTGAATGGGCGCCGGAGCGGGCTGCTTGACGGCGGCCTTCAGCTCCTCTTTCCAGTTGGGTGCGGCCATCTCAAGTTTCTGGCGGAGGATGGGCGTGGCCCTGCGGCAGCGCGGGCAGTGGGCGTCATAGTGGGTGAGGTTTTCATTCTCCAGGTGCTGGAGCGCGGCGAGTATCTCTGTGTGGCCGAGGGTAAAAGGGTTCTGGCAAAATCCACAGCGCAGGTTCATTGGTTCATCCTTTCGCGGTTTTTCTGGAAATGGACCGTCCCTGGACCGGCTCACGGATGGAGAGCGCATGTCTGACAGAAGGCGGTTGGAAGGTGTGAGGTATTCAGGGATTCTACCCTGAATTCCACGCAGGCCGCAGTCTCCCGCGCGCCTTGATCGTCTTCAATCCTTCGATGGCTCGCCGGGCTCACGGCCGGGACGGATTTCCTTCTCATAGATCACGAATTCGGAGGCGATCTGCATGCCTGCCTTTTGATAGAGGGCGGTGGCGCCGGTGGGGTTGGATGCATCCACGCCCAGGTCGACAATGTGCATGCCGCGCCGGTAAAACTCGTTGAAGGAGTGGAGCAGGAGAGCCCTGCCCAGCCCGCGCTTGCGCCAGGCACGACGGACTCCCAGCGTACCCACGTGGCCGATGCCGTTGGAGAAACGACACAGGGAATAACCCGCGACCTGATCTCCATCCCAAGCGATGAACCAGAGGGAGGGATCAAAATCCTCGCGCCCGGTCATGCGCTGCTGCCAGTCGGAAAATGCGCCGGGAGTGTGCCCCCAATGATCGCTGAAGGCCTCCTCATGCGCCTCAAAGACCTGCCGGTTGTGCTGCTCCAGATCGAAAGGGCGGGGGAAAACGCCCACAGGCCAGGGTGGTGCAGGCGGCGGATCATTGAATTCGATCTCCATACGCCAGAAGAAACGGATGGACCGGTAGCCCTCGTTCTCGTGCATCTCACGCGCCACCGAATCGCCGATGGACATCCCATTGCGGATAAAGACCCGCAGCTCCGGAGCGGCGGACTCCATTTCACGATGGGCGCGCTCATCCAGGATGCGCAGCATGGCGGTGCCGATGCCCTGACCCATAAAATCGGGATGAACATAGCCATCCCCGCGCAGGGAGGCGTGAGCGTGGTTGTTGAAAAATTCTTCATAACCCACAATGCTTCCCCCGGCCTCCACGACCCAGGCGTCGGTCTCCAATGTAAAGCCCTCGTTCTTCCATTCATGGGCGAGGTCCTGGGGTGAAAGAGCCACGGCCGGATCACCATCATGCGTGCAGACCTCCAGGATCAACCCGGCCACGGCCTCCAGATCCGTCCAACGGGCGGGGCGCAGGGTCAGGGAAGGGGACAGCTTCAGATCATTGATTTGTAATCGGGTATCCATTCTTTTCCATCCAATCGGAGCGCCGGATCGCCATCATGAGCAGATCCCAGCGCTTCCCTTCACGGAACAGCCTGCCGCGCACCCGGCCTTCGTGCTGAAATCCGCATTTTTCATAGGAGCGGATGGCGCGCGGGTTGTATTCGAACACCGTCAGGCTCACCCGGTCCAGGTTGACCTCCAGGAAGGCATATTCCAACATCAACTGCATGGCTTCCGTGCCATAGCCGCGGCCCCAGAACTCCCGGGGACCGATGCCCAGGCCAACATAAGCCTCGCGCAGGTTCCAATCGGTCACATCCAGGTCGATGTCGCCCAGGAAGCAGTCATCCGCAAGCGTGCGGATGCCAAACCAAAAGATACGGTCTCCGGAATCTTCGAGATGTTTTTCCATCCATTCCTTCGACTTTTTGGCCGAGAACTGCCGTGCAGGGCCGGAATCGAACAGGCGGACCAGCTCCGAATCGCGCTTCCAGCGCGAAAAGGCTGCGCCGGCTTCTTCGGGATCCATGGCGGCCAGCCGTACCAGCCTGCCTTTTAGGAGTGTGTTCATGCCTGCCCCGCTTCCAGGGCCAGCCACTCGCGGCGCAGGAGGCCCATGAAAATGCCATCTGTGCGGCGGCCTTCCCGGAACGTATCGCCGCGCTGCGTACCTTCATAGACGAAGCCGAGCTTTTCATAAGCACGGCGGGCACGCTGGTTGTAGGAGTGCAGCGAAAGCGAAATACGGTAAAGGCCGAGTTCATAAAAACCGAACCGGATGATCAGCCGCATGGCGTCGCTGCCGCAGCCCCGGCCCCAGTAGGTGCGGTCGCCGATGGCGATGCCCACCCAGGCGTCGGCATGTTCCCAGCGGGGGCGTATGCCGATCTCGCCGATCAGGACGTCTTCGGCCAGGGTCCGGATCGAGAAGTGCCAGGCGTCACGCCCGTCCTCTTCGAGCTGCTTCCCGATCCGTTCCCTGTGTTTTTGCTCCGACCACAATTGGGCCGGTTCACTATCCGCCAGGCGGGCATATTCGCTATCCCTTGCCCAGCGGGCGAAGCCTTTGGCCATGGCCTCAGGCGAATCCGCGGCGAGCCGCACAAGACTGCCTCGCAAGATGTCTTTCACGGCTTACCCCCTGCCGGCTTGCGCCAGGCTCTCCCACTCCGCGCGGAGCTGCCCAAAGATGAGCAGGTCCCAGCGGCGGCCGTCGCGGTCCAGGGCCTCACGCCGGCGCACTTCTTCCATAAAACCGAACCTGCGGAAGAGGGCCTCGGCGCCCTGATTGTAGGAGGGCACCAGAGCGCCCACCCGGTACAGGTTCAGTTCTGCAAAGGCGTAGTGCAGGAGCAGGCGCAGTGCCTGGCTGCCATAGCCCTTGCGGCGGTCCTCGGGCGAGCCGATGCCCAGGTTTACCCAACCGGCGCCATTGGTCCAGTCGATCCACTCGATGGCGGCTTTGCCGATCAGGCGGTCATCCGCCAGCAGGCGGACGGTGAAATAGAACAGGTCGCGCTCCTCATCCATCTTCTTCTCGATGGCCTCATACTCCTTGCGCACCATGGCAGGTGTGAGGGGGCGCATGGGTTTCAGCTCCATCAGGCGCATGAACCCGGCATCGTGGGTCCAGCGCGATTCGATCTCGGCGTGGGCCTCGTGGTCAATGGGGCCCAGGCAGATATCCTGCGCCACAAAGAGTTGGGTCTGAATGTCAAACATTCTCTCCTCCGATCATTTCCAAACCTTGCAAATAAAACAGAACGGCCCCGGGGATGCCCGGGGCCGAGAGGGGTGTAATAAAAACGGCCACGGGCTGGAGCGCACCGTGGCCGCAGTACACAATTCGTGTAACTTAGCGGGAGGCAGGCACACTCCGACAAGGAATCAAACCACCGCCGGAAGCGCGAAGCTTGATCGCGGGAACAATTTGGATCGCCATGTGGGACTGTGCCTCCTTTCTTTCAGGATGATTTGCTTTTTTAGAAAGCGGAGGCGAGTGTAACATGCGCCCCTTTTACAAGTCAAGCCTTCCAATGGACCAATTTCAGAATTGGTCTTCACGGCCTGCGCGTGAAAAGGGGTCTGTCTCCCCACAGGCACGGCAGGATCACCGGGTAACCATCGAAGGATGCAGGCCGACCGGAAAATAAAAAGAGCCTCATGCCGCAAGCCATGAGGCCCTTTTTCCCGCCGCTCTACTGGACCGCCACGATGGTCCCGTCCAGCAGTCCTTTGAGGGTCTCCTCTACGAGTCGCTGTTTGCCGGGCGTAAGCAGGGCCGGGTCGATATCCGTCAGCCCCAGGGGCGATTGAACGTTCACGCCTCCCTGGCCGGAGATCAGGTTGGGCCAGGCGGACTGGATGGCCTGAATGACATCGGGCTGCATGGCCATGATGAAACCAGCCGGGCGCGGCATGGGGCTGCCATTGGCGATGCTCATGACACCGGTGGTGCCGATGTAGGTGAGCAGGTCCGATGTAGCCACGTCTGGATAAACATAGATGGTCTTCACATTGCGCTGCAGGATCAGGTAATCGGCATAGGCGCTGTAAGCCTCTTTCTTCTCATCCGCAGGGATCTCGATGTATTGCGGGTAGGTGTAGCTGGCAAGGAAGAAGGGACGGCACAAGCCGCAATAATACGCCATACCGTTGGTGAAGGCGTGCAGAGCCTGCATGGCCTCGGCATTGTCCTTGGGAATGAGCATGCCGATCTTGTAATCCTCCGTCAGCATGGCGGCGGTATAGCCGGCCAGGAAGGCGGCGTTATTGGAATCGCTCTGGTTGGATAGAACGCTCAGATTCCCCCCGGCGTTCAGCCCGGGGATGTTGATGGCCAGGAACCGGGCCTGCGGCGCAGCGGCAGCCAGGGCTACCACCCCTGGATCGGGCGGGAGGGCAATGACCAGCTTCAGCATGGGATCGGAGGCCTCCGCCGGAGAAAGGGCATTGCGGAGCTGAAAGCGGAAGCCGGAGGCTTGGGCCAGGTCATAGACCGTCTTCTGGTAAAGGTCGGAAGACTCAGGGTCCATATCGGCCGGCAGGATGAGGATCGCCAGCGGAGTGGAAGGGGTGGGGGTGAGGGTGGGCGCGGGTGTGGGCGTGTCCGTGGGGAGAGGCGTGGGCACCGCAGGTGTTTTCGGCCCGCAGGCGCTGAGCAGAAGGACGGACAGCAGGATGGAAAGGGCGATTTTCAAACGCACAGGCTTGTCTCCGGTCTGAGAATGCCCAAATTATACGTTAAAAAAAGAGCGGAGCCTTCAAGGCTCCGCCCGGGGGAGAGGTTACTTCGAAACGATCTTGATCTTCTTCGGCAGGGCCGATTCGGCCTTGGGCAGGCGCAGTTCCAGCACGCCGTCGGTGATCTTCGCATCGACCTTGTCGGCCTGGAGGTTCACGGGCAGGCGCAGGGTGCGCTGAAAGCCGCCCTGAGGCAGTTCGCGCATCAGGAAGACGCTGTCATCCGAGGGGTACTGGCCCTGGATGCGCACGACATCCTCCAGGACCTGGATATCCAGGTCTTCAGCGCTCAGGCCGGGGACGAGGGCGGAGAGGACATAGGCAGCCTCTTCCTCGCGGAGGTTGACCGCCAGGGAATGGTCCTGTTCGGACCAGCGGCGGACCATGCGGCGGGCGGGGTAGGATTGAACGTAAAGGGTCATGATCGGTTCTCCTTGTATGGTTAATTCATCTGCCCCAAAGCATAGCGGACGAGTGTATGAAGCCTATCTGCGGGGGATAAAAAAAACGTTAGAAGGCCGCGCGGACGGGATATACTGGAGCGTCAGGCGAACTTTTTCCGCTCGAGAGCGTCTTTTGTGGTGGAACGAGATCCTGAAGAATAGAGGATTGCATGAAAAACGTCGTGTTGTTCGTCTTCCTGATGGGAATGCTGCTGCAAGCCTGTGCTCCGGCCGCTCCCGTCACCACTCCCACGCCGGTCCCCAGCGGGACACCCGCTGCGACCGCCGTGCCGCCCACGGACGCGCCCCCCAGCGCGGAGCCAACTGCGCCGGGGATCTTGCCACCGCCGGTCTCCGGTCCCTCCGAGGGCGTGGTGCAGATGAGCATCGAATATCTGCATGAGAAGTTCAGCCTCGACGCAGACACGGTGAAGGTCAATGATGTGACGTCCATGACCTGGCCGGATGCGGGACTGGGCTGCCCCAAGAAGGGCGTGCTGTATATCCAGGCGCTGACGCCGGGATTCCAGATCCTGCTGGAGGCGGACGGTCACGTGTTCACCTTCCATACCAATGAGAGCAGCATCGTGGTGTTGTGCAGCGTGGAGCCGCCGGACGAGATCTATCAGGCTCCGTAGGTCCGCGCGGAAGGGAACAGAAGAGCCCGCCGGAAGGCGGGCTCTCGTATGAAGAGGGGGGAAATGACAGCGTCTTTTACTTGTTGACGCGGACGGTCATCCAGTCTCCGTGGCCGGAGATATCGACGACGCGAATGGTGGTGCCGGTGGCCGGCAGGGGCACGCTGGCCCAGCCATTGTTGCCGATGGCGGGGTTGGGCGCGACCCAGTAACTCTTGGTATCGTCGAACTTCGGAACGGCGGGCAGGCTCGGGTAGCACTGCTTGATGCTGTTGGCATTCAGGCAGATGCGGTCGGTGCGGTCCAGCCCGAAGGTGGAATCGAAGGCCTGGACGCGCGGACGCCAGACCATGCCGTTATCCGGGCGGATGAGCAGGTCGGGGTGGGCATCCACGGGCAGGAAGAGCCCGCCGCAGCGCCCGGAGAGACAGTTGTCGCCGACGTTGTTATCCGCGAAGGATTCGTCATAGTACCAGACCAACAGGCCATCCTGGTAGCGGAAGTGCTCCACCCAGTTTCCGAGGGCCGGGTTATCCAGGAAGCCGAAGTTGTAGGGGCCGGTGCGCAGGCTGTCGTCGTAGCCCACATAGCGGCGGTATTCCGCAAAGTAGGCGTTGAAGAAGGACTGGCTCACCACACTGCCGACACGGGAGAAGCCGACATAGGTCCAGCCCGGATCGGTCTCGGCGCCATCGGTGGGTTGGCCGGTGACATTGATCTCGTCAATGAACATCCCGGCTTCCGCCGCGGCCACATCGGTCCAGTAGTGGAAGGCCAGATCGACGGTCTGCCCGGCGTACGCGGAGAGGTCCGCGGTCAGGTCAACCCAGGCGCCGCCGGAGGAACCCGTGATGCCCTCCCCGGGATTCTGCCCATTCGGATCAAAGGAAGTGGAGAGGTTGGTGTGGATGAGCGTGCCGTTGACGGTCACATAGGCGTAGTCCCAATCCATTTCGATGTCGTATTTGACCTTGGCCGAGAGCGAGACCGCACCTGCCGGCAGCGCGACCGAACGGGACATGCTGTTATCCAGGTCGTTGCCCGAGCCGGAGAAGTACTGGTAGGCTCCCGCGTAGGGATCGCCCACGGGGAAGTCTATCTGCTTGTCGGGGAGCAGGACGACCAACTGCTGGGCGTTTTTGGAATTGAACTCCGCCGGGCCAAGCTTCACTGTGGCCTTCTGGCCGTAGCCGACCACTGTAAAGTTGGACCAGCCCAGATAGATCTTCTCGTAGGCTGACATGTGGATCGGCTTGGTGCCGATGCCATCGGCGGGCTTGCCGGTGGATCCAT
>CAYMQX010000011.1:13433-19461 GCA_964392495.1 uncultured Anaerolineaceae bacterium | reverse complement strand
AGCCTGTAAGAAAGTCCTTCGGACTCGCAAGGGCGGAGGGGCACCGGCGGGGGATAAATCCCCGCCTCAGCCTGTAAGAAAGTCCTTCGGACTCGCAAGGGCGGAGCAGCAAGGGCGGAGCAGCGCTCCGCCCCTACGGGTTCGGATGGAGACGAAGCGAAACCCCACCCAAATTGCCACTCCCTCGTGGTGAATCCTTAACCACGAAAAACACGAAATACACGAACAAAATGCCATAGGGCCTTGTTCTTAAAACCCTGATTCCTGCCGGTTCTCTTTCGTGTGGTTCGAGTCGTTCGTGGTGGGGAAAAAGAACACCGGGACCACGAAAAGCACGAAATACACGAAAGTAAACCCAAAGACCCTGGCGTGCATTCCCTCCCGGCGGCCCCCCATTCAATCTGTGCTACACTTGCGCGCAATCCGCCAAAAGGGAGTGCACATGCGCATCGTCCGTTATCAAACCGGTGAGGAGGCCCCCCGCTTCGGGTGGCTGCTGGAGGACAAGGTCGGGCCTGTCGACGGGGACCTGTTCGGCAGGTACCGCCGCCGCGAGGCAAAAATCCCGCTCAGTGAGGTCCGGCTGTCCATACCGGTCGTGCCTGGCAAGATCCTGTGTGTGGGGCGCAACTACGTGGAACATGCCCGCGAACTGGGCAACGAGGTCCCCCAGGTCCCGCTGATCTTTATGAAGCCGATCTCTTCCATCATTTCCAGCGGGGAGACCATCCTGCTGCCGCCGCAGTCCAAACAAGTGGAGCACGAGGGTGAGCTGGTGGCGGTCATCGGCAAGCGCGCCCGCAATGTCACCGCCGAGCAGGCCCGCAAGCACATCCTGGGCTACACCATCGGCAACGACGTGACCGCACGCGACCTGCAGAAGTCCGACGGCCAGTGGACGCGCGCCAAGGGCTTCGACACCTTCTGTCCCTTCGGCCCCTGGGTGGACACCGACTTCGACCCCTCGGACGCCGTCGTGACCTGCCGCGTCAACGGGCAGATGCGCCAGATGGCCTCCACACGCGACATGATCTTCAGTGTGGGGACGCTGGTGGCCTTCATCTCCTCGGTCATGACGCTGATGCCCGGCGACCTGATCTTCACGGGCACCCCCTCGGGCGTGGGTGAGCTTAAGCACGGCGACCGCGTGGACGTGGAGATCGACGGATTGGGGGGGCTCTCCAACCCGGTGCGGGCGGAGATCCAGGATGCAGGCCTTTGAGCTGGACGGACTCCCCTTCCCCATGGAACAGCCATCCATGACCTTCCCCGTCACACTCCGCACCACACCCTTCCATGAGCGCACCTCGAAGCTCTGCCTGCCGCAGAACTGGCGGCGCTGGGCGGGGTATCTGAGCGCCGGTTCCTATGACCTCTCGCTCGACCGCGAGTATTGGGCCATCCGCAACGCCGCGGCGCTGATCGACGTGACGCCGCTGATGAAGTACATCCTCACAGGCAGGGACGCCCGCCGCCTGCTCAACCGGGTCATCACCCGCGACATGGACAAGCTGAAGGTGGGGCAGGTCTATTACACGCCCTGGTGCGACGAGGACGGCAAGATGATCGACGACGGCACGGTCTCGCGCCTCTCGGAGGAGCGCTACCGCATGACCTCCGCCGAGCCCGCCCTGCGCTGGCTCTCGATGAACGCGGTCGGGCTGGAGGTGGAGATCAGCGAGGTCACGGATGAGGTGGCGGCGCTCAGCCTGCAAGGGCCCAACTCGCGCGGGGTGCTGCAGGCGTGCTGCAGGCGCGACCCCGGCGGCCTCAAGTTCTTCCGCCTGATGGAGAACCACATCGCGGGGACGCCGGTCACGATCTCACGCACCGGTTATACCGGCGACCTGGGCTATGAGATCTGGATGCCTGCCAGGCAGGCGCTACCGGTCTGGGACGCGCTCATGGAAGCGGGCGCGGGCTTCGGCATCGCGCCGGTGGGCATCCTGGCGATGGACATGGCGCGCGTGGAGGCCGGGTTGTTCATGATCGAAGTGGATTACACCTCCGCACCCCAGGCCTGGATCGAGCCGCAGAAGTCCTCGCCTTACGAGCTGGGCCTGGATTGGGCGGTGAGTCTGGAGAAGCAGGGCTACTTCGTGGGCCGCCCGGCGCTGGAGCGCGAGCAGCGCGCAGGCTCCCTGTGGAAGCTGATGGGCCTGGAGGTCGAGTGGGAGGGGATGGAACGCCTGTATGCGGGGGTCGGGCTTCCGCCGCAAGTCCCCTTCATGGCCGTCCGGGCGAGCCTGCCTGTGTTCCAGGGGGCGGCGCAGGTGGGCTATGCCTCCACCGCGACCTGGTCGCCTCTTTTAAAGAAATACATCGCCCTGGCGCACCTGCAAAAACCCTGGTTCGAGGAGGGCACGCAACTGCGCCTGGAGGTAACGGTGGAGCACCAGCGCCAGCACGCCCCGGCGCGGGTGGTGAAGCTTCCCTTCTATGAGCCGGAATGGAAAAGGAGCACGCCATGAGCGCCGCGGAGCCTGTGGATGTCATCATCATCGGCGGCGGGCACAACGGACTCGTGGCCGCGGCTTATCTGGCGCGCGCCGGGCGCAAGGTGATCCTGCTGGAGCGGCGGCCCGTCCTCGGCGGCGCGGCTGTGACCGAGGAGATATTCCCGGGTTTCAAGTTCACCGAGTTCTCCTATGTTGTCAGCCTGCTGCGCCCGGAGATCATACGCGAGCTCGACCTGCCCCGGCACGGCCTGAAGATCCTGCCGCTGCCTTCCACCTTTACGCCCACACCGGAGGGCGATTACCTGGCCCTGTGGGAGGACCACGACCTCACCCGCCGCGAGCTCTACCGGCATTCCCCGAAGGACGCCGAGGCCTACGACGAATATTCCCGCCGCATGGTGCGGCTTGCCAAAGCGGTCAAGCCCTTTCTCAAGCTGGTCCCGCCCGACCCCACCTCCCTGCACCCGCGCGACCTGCTGGGCCTGCTGAAGGTGGGGCAGTTCGCCTCCGGACTCAGCGACAAGGACCTCTACGGCCTCGCCAAGCTGGCGACCCAATCCTCCGCCGACCTGCTGGAAGAGTGGTTCGAGACCGAGGCACTCAAAGGCACCAAGGCAGCCAGCGGCATCATCGGCACCTACCTGGGGCCGCGCTCACCCGGCACGGCTTATGTGCTGCTGCATCACTACATGGGCGAGATCGATGGGGCCTTCCGCGCCTGGGGATTCGCAAAGGGCGGCTCGGGCGGCGTAAGCGGGGCCATCGCCTCGGCGGCGCGCGCGTCCGGTGCGGACCTGCGCACCGATTCCCCGGTGGAACGCGTGATCGTCAGGAACGGCCGCGCCGTGGGGGTCGCCCTGGAGAACGGTGACGAGGTGTACGCCAAGGCGGTGCTCTCCGCGGCCGACCCGCGGCGCAGCTTCCTCCAGTTCCTTGAGCCCAAATACCTGCCGGATGACTTCCTGACCTCCATCCGCAATTTCCGCATGAGGGGCTCCTCGGGGAAGCTCAACCTGGCGCTCAGCGGGCTGCCGAACTTCACCGCGCTGCCCTTTCGCGAGGGGCAGGCGAATGCCTCGGTTCTGCACCGCGGAGCGGTCTCGATCAGCCCGAGCATTGATTACATCGAGCGGGCCTACGATGAGGCCAAGTACGGCCGCTTCTCCTCACGCCCCTATATCGATATGATCTTTCCCTCCATGATCGACCCGGATATGGCCCCGCCCGGCCAGCATGTGGCCTCCTGCTTCGTGCAGTATGCGCCCTATGACCTGGAGGGCGGCTGGGACGCGGCCCAAAAGGAAGGCTTTGCCGAAACCGTCATCTCCACGCTGGAGGAGTACGCGCCGGGCATCCGAGGGCTGATCCTGGGCAGGCAGGTCATCACGCCGGTGGAGATCGAGGCGATTGCAGGCATTACCGGCGGCAACATCTTCCACGGCGAACTGCTGCTGCACCAGTTGTTCTTCCTGCGCCCGGCGCCGCAGTGGGCGGATTTCCGCACCCCCGTGCCGGGTTATTACTTCGGCGCGGCAGGCGCGCATCCCGGCGGCGGCGTGATGGGCGCTCCGGGTATGCTGGCCGCACGTGAGATCCTCAAGGAGCTGCGCTGAATGGCGGGCATCGATCATTACGATTTCATCATCCTCGGCGCAGGCCACAACGGCCTGACCGCCGCGGCATTTCTGGCGCGGGCCGGAAAGCGCGTGCTGGTGCTGGAGCGGCGTGAGGTCCCCGGCGGGACGCTGGTCACGGAGGAGTTCGGCGGCTTCCAGGCGGATATGGTCCAGAGCGGCAGCCTGCGCCCGGACATCATCCGCTCATTGAGGATCGTTCATCCCGCCCCGATCGCAGACCCGGGGTTTGTCTCGCTCCTCCCGGAGGGCGGGCGGTTGGAACTGAGCGGCAGCCCGGAAAAGGCCGCTGACTCCATCCGGCGCTTCTCGGAGAAGGACGCGCAACGCTGGCCGGATTTCGTCCGCTTCCTGGGCCGCGCCGCCTCCTTCCTTGAAGAGGCCTATGCCGCGCTCATCCCTGCGCTGCCGCGGCCTCCGCTGACCGGTGCGCTGGAGCTGGCCGAGCTGGCCCTGGACCTGCGCCTGATGGGGCGCAAGGAGATGCTGGAGATCATACGCGCCCTCGCCATGCCGGTCTTCGAGCTGGCTGAGGAGTACTTCGAATCGGAACCGCTGCGCGCCGCGGTTGCCTCGCTGGGGATCTATGCCGTCACGCTGGGTCCGCTCTCCGCGGGCAGTTCGTTTAATTTGATCCACAACTGGATGATCCGCGGCGGGCTGGCGCAGCGCTATAGCGGGCGCGCCGGGGCGGTATCCGGCGCGCTGGTCGAGGCGCTGAAGAGGGGCGGTGGAGAGGTCCGCACCGGGGCGGAGGCGGCCTCCATACTGGTGGAGGCGGGCGTATGCAAGGGTGTGGTCCTCGCCAGCGGGGAGCAGATCGCGGCCTCTGCGGTCATCGCGGCCGTGGACCCCCGCCGGGCGTTCCTCTCGCTGACCGGCCCGATGCAGCTTCCCCCCGAATTTGTTTGGAATGTGCAGTCCATCAAGATGCGCGGCTCGGTGGCAAAGGTGCACCTGGGCCTGAAGGCCCTGCCTGCGGCGATGTCCCCCGATACGACCTATATCCTTGCGCCCTCCATCCGCTACCTGGAGCAGGCGTATGACGCGGCCAAGTATGGCGGGATCTCCACCCGGCCCTTCCTGGAGGTCACGACCGGTGCGGAGGTCCTCTCCATCCACTTCCAATATGCGCCCTATTTATTGAAAGAGGGGGACTGGGAGACGAAGAGGGAATACATCGAGAGCCTCGCCATCGATGCGCTCGCGCCGCATTTTCCCGACCTGGAGTCGTTGATCGCGGCCCGCAGGACCCTCACGCCGCCTGACCTGGAATCGGTGTACGGACTGACCGAGGGCGACCTGAACCACGGGCAGATCATGCTCGACCAGTTCTTTTTTATGCGCCCCATCCCCGGCTATGCGGATCACCGGACTCCCATCCAGGGCCTGTACCTGGGCGGCTCAGGCGTCCACGGCGGGGGCGGGGTCAGCGGCATTGCGGGCAGGAATGCGGCGCGCGCCGCCCTCCGGGGCAGAGATCACGGTTAACACAGGGAGCAGGGTAAAAATGGATCAAGAGACGACCATGAGAGAGATACTGTCCACGGCGCGCACGATCGCCAGTGTGGGCCTGTCCTCCAACCCGCAAAAGGACAGCTATGAGGTGGGGCAGTATTTGCAGGAACAGGGCTATCGGGTCATCCCGGTCAACCCCACGGCGCAGGAGGTCCTGGGCGAAAAGTGCTACTCATCCCTCTCGGAGGTGCCCGACGGGATCGACGTGGTACAGATCTTCCGCAAGCCGGAGGATGTTCCCCCGGTCGTGGAGGAAGCCATCCGCAGCGGAGCGAAGGCGGTATGGATGCAGGAAGGGATCGTCAATGAGGCGGCCGCGGAAATGGCGCGCCGCGCCGGGCTGCAGGTGGTCATGGATGCCTGCATGAGGAAGGTCCATCAAAGGCTGTTCCGCGCCGCCGGGTGAAGGCTTCAGCC
>CAYMQX010000011.1:0-13333 GCA_964392495.1 uncultured Anaerolineaceae bacterium | reverse complement strand
GCATGAGGAAGGTCCATCAAAGGCTGTTCCGCGCCGCCGGGTGAAGGCTTCAGCCATTTAATCATCCCCCACCGGCCCGCTGATCACCGCCCCCGACTTTCTCAGCACGACCAGCGAGCAGCCCTGTACAAGCAGCGCCGCCGCGGCCGCCGCGCCGAACGACCACCCGATCCCCAGCCTCTCGATCGTCAGTCCCAGCGTGATGAAAAATGCTGCAAAGGCGAACAACCCGTAGAGCAGCCCGCGCAGCATGTGCGCGGGGCCGCCGGGTCCCTGCTGGCGCTGGCTGAAGACCGCCAGGATGGAGATATACAGCGGAAAGGTCGCCAGCAGGCCGGTCAGGCGCGGGCCGATAAAGGGTGCGATCCCCGTCAGGAGCAGGATGATGCCGGTGCCGAGCAGAATGCGTGCCGGGAGGTCCCATTTGCCGGGTCTTTCATCGCCGGGCGGCAGGGGGCTTTCCTTCGGCATGAGGCGCAGCCCCAGCAGGATGGCACCCGTCACCGCGAAGAACAGCGGCACCAGCGGGAAGGTCAGGCCTTCGAGCACTGCCGTGCTGATGGCGAAGAGCGTCAACCCGCCCGCCAGGGAGGCAAGCCAGCCGAAGCGCCTTGCCAGCCAGGCATAGCTCACGGCATAGATGACGAGTGAAAGGCCCCCGCTCAGCACGCCCAGCGCGGAGCGGGCCGCGAAGCCCGGGTCATGGCTCAGCGCCACGAAGAATACGACCGGCCCCGTGGTGAGCGGCATTCCCACCAACCAGCCGCTCACCGCCGAACCCCAGCGGCGGCCTGCCAGGCTGGCGGACCCGATAATCAGCGGCGCAAGGATCAGCTTGAGCGCCAGGATGTTCATGGCATCACCGTACTAACGATCACTCTCTTCGCCCCCGCTCTGCGCAGCGCCTCCGCGACCGCCCCGGCCTGCTCCGCCCCGGCCAACGCGATCATATTGCCGCCGCGCCCGCCCCCGCTCATCTTCGCGCCCAGCGCGCCCGCGGCACGCGCGGCCTCCACCAGTCCATCCAACTCCGGCGAAGAGACTGTCATTTCCTGCAGCAGCCTGTGATTGCGGTCCATCAGCCCACCCATATTCGCGGGCCTACCGCTCTTGGTCTCTTCCCGCGCCTGTTCCACGATGCTCCCCACTTCATCGAAGACCGCTTCCCAGCGCCCGCGGTCTGATTCCCACAGCCTACGCAGTCCCGCCACCGACTCCTTCGTGGGCGCGGGGATGCCCGTATCCCCGATGACCAGGGTGAACGGCTTTTCCACCGCAAGCCTTTCCGGCGCCAGCCCTTTGATGAAATAGACCGGCCGTGCGTAGGTGATGACGGTGTTGTCGATCCCCGAGGGGCTCCCGTGGTGCAGCTTTTCGATCTCGAATGCGAAGGCGTTCACCAGTTCGTCGCTCAACGGATGCCCCAGGTATTCCGAGAGTGCCCGCACCAATGCCACCGAGACTGCCGCCCCCGATCCCAGACCTGAGGCCACCGGGATCGTGGACGTAATATGAATATCCAGCGCGGGGAAGGGGGTGACACCCAGGCTGAAGAGCAGGTTGTGGACCACCGCCGCCAGGGGATGGTCGGCGGGCAGGGCGTTCAGGTCGGCGTCGAGTCCCACCTCCGCCGAGGAGATCCGTATGCCGCCGGAGGTCCCTTGTGCGACCTGCGCGCAGGCCTGCACCTCCAGCACTGGCACCGCCAGCGCCGGGCGCCCGTACACCACGGCGTGCTCGCCGAACAGGATAATCTTTCCGGGCGCGCAGGAGCTTTTCATTTGGGCAGGGGACAGCGGTTCAGGAAACGTAGAAGACCACCAGCACCACCAGCGCCCACAGCAGCATGGCGATCTGGAACGGGCGGTCTGTGAGCAGGACCTCCTCCGGCGCGCCGCCCGCCTCCTCAGTGTGGACCAGGTAGAGATAGCGGAAGATCATGTACACCACGAAGGGGATGGTCAGCATCATGCTGTGGTTGTCGGGCAGGTTGGGCGCCGAGAAGGTGTACAGTGAGTAGGCGACCACCGTCGTGCTGGAGACGATCAGGATGTACTGGTCCAGCAGGGACAGGGTATAACCGTCCAGCACCTTCCGATGTGAGCCGGCATCCTGCGCCAGCAGGCTCAGTTCCGCCCGGCGCTTGCCGAACCCCAGGAAGAGCGAGAGCAGCGTCATGACCACGTACAGCCAGGGCGAGAACCGCTCCACATGGATAAGCGTCACGCCCGCGGCCACGCGCAGCACGAAGCCTGCCGCGATGATCAGCACATCCACGATGGCGACGTGCTTCAGCCACTTGGAATACAGGACATTGATAATCAGGTATGCCACCAGCACCGCTGCGAACCTCGGCGCGAGCAGCCAGCCCAGCCCGATGGAGATCACCACGAAGACAGCCGCCGCGCCCCAGGCGGTGCCTTCCGGAAGCCTGCCCGAGGCGATGGGGCGGTGCTTCTTCTCCGGGTGCTGGCGGTCGGCCTCGATGTCGGCCAGGTCGTTCAGGATGTACACCGCCGAGGAGATCAGGCAGAACAGCGCGAAACCGGCCAGTGTCTGAAGGAAGGGGGAGGGGAGGAATAATTGCTTGTCGAAGACCAGTGCCGCGAAGACGAAGATGTTCTTGGTCCACTGGCGCGGCCGCATGGTTTTGAGCAGGGCCTTTAACATGGCGGTAATTTTACCTTGTTTGCCGGGATATAATTTATTCATGACTAAACAACGCCTGGACCTGCTGCTGGTGGAGCGCGGCCTGGCCGAATCGCGCGCCAAGGCCCAGGCGCTTATCATGGCGGGGCAGGTCCGCGTGGCGGACCAGGTGGCCCTGAAGCCCTCGGTGACGGTGGAACCGGGGGCCGTCGTCAGCGTGGAGGCGGGGCCGCGCTTTGTCTCGCGCGGCGGCGAAAAGCTGGAGGCCGCCCTGGAGGCCTTTCCCATCCCTGTGCAGGGGCGGGTCTGTGCGGATGTGGGTTCTTCCACCGGGGGCTTCACCGACTGCCTGCTCCAGCGCGGCGCAAGCAGGGTCATCGCCATTGATGTGGGCAAGGGCCTCCTGCACTGGAAACTGCGCAGCGACCCGCGCCTCCTCGTCCTGGAGTCCACCAACGCCCGTCATCTTGCCTCCCTGCCCGAGCCAGTAAGCCTGGTGACGGCGGACGCTTCATTTATCTCCCTGAAGATACTGCTCCCGGTGATCCGCGGCTGGGGGCCTGAGGATATCGTGGCTCTCATCAAGCCGCAGTTCGAGGCGGGGCGCAGGGATGCCGCGCGTGGGGACGGCGTAATCCGCGACGCCTCCATCCACCGCCTTGTGCTTCTGGAGGTGCTGGGCTTCGCGCAGAACAGCGGTCTCGGTGCGCGCGGCCTGCTCCGATCGCCGGTGCTCGGCCCCAAGGGGAACACGGAGTTCCTGGCCTGGCTCTCACCGCTGGCCTCCGCCGCCGACCTGCCGGCGCTGGTGGATGCGGTTTTTCCTTCTGCAAGCGGGTATAATCCGCCCTCGGTTGCCACGACCCCTTAAGCCTTGCCCGGCGGCCGCATCCACATGAAGATCCTCACCGTCCTCACGTATTACCGCCCGCACACTTCGGGCCTCACCATCTATGCCGAGCGGTTGGCGCGCGCCTTTGCCCGGCGCGGCCACCAGGTGACGGTGATGACCAGCCAGTATGACCCCTCGCTGCCGCGCCAGGAGATCATGGAGGGCGTGCGCGTCGTGCGCATCCCCGTGCTGCTGCGCATCAGCAAGGGTGTGATCGCTCCCACCTTCGGTTGGACGGCCACCCGCCTGGTGCGCGAGCATGACGTGGTGCAGATGCACCTCCCGCAGTTCGATGCCCCCGGTGTGGCGCTGCGCGGTCGTCTGATGGGCAAGCCTGCCGTGCTCACCTATCACTGCGACCTGCAGCTCCCTTCGGGCCTGTTCAACCGCATCGTCAACATGGTGGTCCCGTTCATGAACAACCTGGCCGGTCTCCTGGCGGACCATATCGTGACCTACACCCGCGATTATGCCGACCATTCCCCCTATCTCTCGCGCTATTCCAAAAAGCTCACGCCCATCCTGCCGCCCGTGGAACTGCCCCCTCCCATTCCCGGCGCCGTGGAAGCCTTTGCCGCGCAGCACCGCATCGCGGAGCGCCGCCCGGTCATCGGCATGGCTGCCCGCTTCGCCTCCGAGAAGGGAGTGGAGGTGCTGCTGGAGGCCCTGCCTGCCATCCTGAAGGAACATCCACAGGCGCAGGTGCTTTTCGCCGGGACCTATGAGAATGTCATGGGCGAACAGGCGTATTTCGAGCGCCTCGCCCCGCGCATCCATGAGTTGGAGGTACATGGACACTGGACCTTTCTGGGGAACCTGGATCCCGTGCAGATGGCGGCCTTTTACCCCAACCTCGACGTTCTGACGGTCCCCTCCCTCAACTCCACCGAGGCCTTCGGGCTGGTGCAGATCGAGGCCATGATGAACGGTGTCCCCTCGGTACCTTCGGCCCTGCCCGGTGTGCGCATGCCGGTGAAGATGCATGGGATGGGACGCGTGGCGGAGATCGGGGACTCTGAGAGCCTGGCCCGCGCCATCCTGGAGGTCCTGGATGCACCGGAGAGATTCCGGGGTGATATTGATGCCATCCGCCGGGCCTACGACCCCGATTCGATCGCCGCGGAGTATGAGAAGCTGTTCGAAAGCATCCAAAGAAAAAAGTGATGGGGACAAGGGGGGCAGACCCACCTCACCGTCCGGGACCCTGGAGATCTCCGCCCGGGCGGCCGCTCCCAAGGACCATCTCTTCCTGCATATTCGTTCCCTGCCTTACTTTCGCGGATTCCTGCGCGCCATAGAGTCGCGCTTTTACGATGACCTTGCGTTCCCCGCGCCCATCCTGGATGTAGGCTGCGGTGATGGCAGCTTCGGCGCGCTGACCTTCGACGGCATGATCGACGCGGGGCTGGACCCCTGGCATGGACCCATACACGAAGCCAAACGTTTCGGCAGGTACCGCCTGCTGGTGGAAGCCGACGGCGCCTTCTCCCCCTTCCCCGCCGATCACTTTGCCAGCGCGTTCTCCAATTCCGTGCTGGAGCACATCCCCCATGCCCCTCGCGTGCTCAAGGAAGTGGAACGTGTGCTGAAGCCCGGGGCGCCCTTCTATTTTTGTGTCCCCAACCCGCGCTACCTCAGCGAGCTCTCACTTTCAAGACTGCTGGGGCCGCGCTACACCGAGTGGTTCCGCAGGATGTCGCGTACCGAGCACACCCTGGAGCCGGATGTCTGGTCCGCCTGGCTGGCGGAGGCCGGTCTGACCCTCGAGCGCTGGTGGCACTACTTCCCGCCCGAAGCGCTGCGCGTGTTAGAATGGGGCTGCTATCTTGGGGCGCCCACCCTGCTTCCGCACGCTCTCTGGAGGCGCTGGATCATTGTCCCCACGCGCTGGAACCTTTACTTTACCGAACGAGGCCTGCGGAAATATATGCAGCATCCCGAGCACCCTCGAGGCGCTTATACCTTTTATATTGCCAGAAAGCCGCGCTGACGCCTTCCGCCCTGGCGCGTTTTTTTATTCGTTACCTCTGATGGGAAATAGATTGGATCATCGACTCCTCCTCTCCTGTGCTCATTACGCCTTGCAGGCACGCTCCTGCCGTCTTTATGACACCCAGCAGCCCCGGAGCCGGAACCCATGACCCTGCCTGAATCCAAACCACCTTCCGCGCCTCAGCCCGGCGAGCCGAGCGTCCTGGACCTCTTCAAGTCGGTCACCCGCGACTGGCATTCCTTCTTTAACTTCATCGGATCGCTGGCCAGCGTGGAGCGACGCGAGGCCGTGGAGAAGGCCGCGGCCGAACAGGCCGAGCTGGCCTTCCAGCCTGCTCTGGCCGTCGAGCCTGATGCGCCTGCCGCCGCGGGGGTCACGGCTTTTCCCTGGCGTTCCGTAGGCGCCATCGCCCTGGCGGTCTTTGCCCAATTGCTGCTCGAGCCCCCCCGCCGCCAGACCGATCTGGCTGTGGCCCTTTATATCTTCGCCGCTGCCCTGGCGCTCTGGTCGTATTTCGCGGGTGAGTGGCGTTTGGTCCCCCTGCGCGTCCCCCTCGCTTCCGGCGTGGATCCGCTGACCCTGCGCCTACTCCCACTGCTTTTCTCCGCGGCCCTCTCCGTGCTGGCTTTCATTGCCCTGAGCGACGATCTCTTCACCTGGGTCAACCTCGGCCTCTGGCTGGGGGCCATCGGCTGCTTCCTGTGGGCCCTGTGGCTGCCGCAGCCTTCCGCTCCCCGTCCCATCCTGACCGCCGAGGCGAAGCGCAAGGCGTTGCTGTGGGCGGCTCTGGTCGTGGCGGTCTTCGGCCTCGGGCTGTTCTTCCGCATGAACCGCGTGGCTGCCATTCCCAACGAGCCTTTCAGCGACCATGCCGAGAAGCTCTGGGATGTGTACGAGATCACCCTCGGAAAAACCCTCATCTTCTTCCCGCGCAACACGGGCCGCGAAGCCTTCCAGATGTATTGGACCCTGCTGATGGCCAATATCTTCGGGACCGGCTTCTCCTTCCTGAGCCTCAAACTCGGCACCACCCTCCTGGGCGTGCTGACCCTTCCGTATGTCTATCTGCTCGGCAGGGAACTGGGCGGGCCGCGCCTGGCGTTGATCGCCCTCTTCCTGACCGGCATCTCCTACTGGCTGAATGTGATCTCGCGCATCGGCCTGCGTTTCCCGCTCTACCCACTCTTTACCGCGCCGGTGCTGTATTACCTGGTCCACGGCCTGCGCACGCGCAACCGCAACGACTTCCTTTTGATGGGGCTGGCCATGGGCATCGGCCTGCACGGTTACACTCCCTTCCGCATTGTGCCGTTGGCCGTGGCCGCCGCCTTCGCCATATACCTGCTCCACCCTGCCTCGAGAGGCGTTCGCAAGCAGGCTGTCTGGTGGCTGGCGATCTCGGCGCTGCTCGCGCTGATCATCTTCCTGCCTCTGCTGCGTTATTCCATCGATAACCCCGATTCCTTCAACTATCGCGCCCTCACGCGCCTGGGGTCCCTCGAAAGGCCTCTTCCCGGCCCGCCCTTCCAGATCTTCCTCTCCAACATGTGGAACGGGCTGCGCACGTTCAACTGGGATGACGGCGAGGTCTGGGTCAACTCCATCCCGCACCGCCCCGGCCTGGACGTGGTCACGGGCGCCCTCTTTCTGATCGGCGCCGCCCTCGTGCTGGTGCGTTATCTGCGCGGGCGCGACTGGCGCGATGCCTGGCTGCTGCTCTCCATCCCCATCCTGCTCCTGCCCTCGGTCATGTCCCTGGCCTTCCCCTCCGAGAACCCCTCCCTCAACCGCACCGGCGGGGCGGCCATCCCGGCCATCCTGATCGCCTCGCTTGCCCTGGAGGGGCTGGTGCAGGCATTTGGCGCCGCGCCGAAGCGCAGGCTCATCGGCTGGGGGCTGGCGGGGCTGCTCCTGGCAGTCTCGGCCTACCAGAACTACCACCTGGTCTTCAACGTCTTCAACCAGCAGTTCCGCGAGGCCTCCTGGAACAGCTCCGAAATGGGGCAGGTCATCAAAGATTTCCGTGCCACTTATGGCGAGGATGAGAGCGTCTGGATCGTCCCCTACCCCTACTGGGTGGACACCCGCCTGCCTCCCATCTGGGCGGGCATTCCCGAACGCGATATCGCCATGTTCAAGGAGAACCTGGGGAACTCGCTCAGCGTGCCGGCCCCCAAGCTCTTCATGTTCAAGCCTGAAGATACCGAGGCTGAGAGAATCCTCCGGGAACTCTACCCGCAGGGCACCCTCCGCCGCTATACTTCCGCAGTGAATTCCAGCAAGGATTTCATGATCTTCCTGGTGGAGAAATAAGGGTTTCAAGAGGTTCGATTGGCTGGCGAAAAACGTGCCTGGATCTATGACCTGTTATTGATCGTCGTGCTGCTGGGCGCGGCGTATTTCCGCCTCACCGGCCTGGCGTGGGACGAGACCCAACACCTGCACCCGGACGAGCGCTTCCTCACCATGGTGGAGACCTCGCTGGAGCCGGTCAAGTCGCTGGGGGAGTATTTCGATACCGCCACCTCCAGCCTCAACCCTCACAACCGCGGCTACGGCTTCTATGTCTATGGCGACCTGCCGCTGCTGATCGTGCGCTACCTGGCGCAGTGGCTCAACCAGACCGGCTATGACCAGGTCAACATCGTGGGCCGCCAGGTGTCAGCGGCTGCGGACCTGGGCGTGATCTTCCTGCTTTATCTGATCGCCTCGCGCCTCTATGGTCGCAGGGTGGGGCTGCTGGCCGCTGCCTTCTCCGCGCTGACCGTCATGCAGATTCAGCAATCGCATTTCTTCACCACCGACAACCCCGCCAACTTCTTCGCGTACCTGGCCCTCCTCTTTGCGGTGTTGATCGCGGGTGACCGCCCTCCTGCCACCGCGCCTTCGCAAAGCCTCCCGAACGAAGCGAGCGAAGTGAGTGAAGCAGGCGAAGCAAGCGGAGCGGATGCGCCCCGTGAGACCACCCTGGGCTCGGTCCTGCGCGACCGCCTGCTCTGGCTGAGCCTGGGCTTTGGCCTGGCCTTCGGCCTGGCCGCGGCTTCCAAGCTGAATATTGCGCCCATGGCGATCCTGCTTCCGGCGGCTTTCGGGGCGCGATATCTTCAGCGCCGCGGCGACCCCCACACCCCTGCGCTCGGGGTCGAGCGCCTGCTCGTCTGCCTCGTCGCCGGGGGACTGGTGGCCGTGGTGGCCTTCCGCATCTTCCAGCCCTACGCCTTCATCGGCCTGCGCCTCAACCCGGCCTGGCTCGATAATATCCGTGAACTGCAGGCGCAGTCCAACGGCGATGCGGACGTCCCCTTTGCGCTCCAGTGGGCGCGCCGCTCGCATTTCTTCTCCTTTAAGAACCTCACCCTCTGGGGCTTCGGCCTGCCGCTCGGCATCCTTGCCTGGGCGGGCTTCGCATGGATGGCCTGGCGCCTGTTCAAACGCGAGTGGAAACATGCCCTGCTCTGGGGTTGGACCGCCCTGTACTTCGGCTGGCAGTCCATGGCCTTCAACCCCAATATGCGCTACCAGCTTCCCATCTATCCGCTGCTGGCCATGATGGCGGCCTGGCTGGTGTTCAACCCGCCCTCGCTTAAACGCCTCCGGCTGAAACCGGTCGCACTGGGAGTGGGGGCGATCGTCCTGCTGCTCACGGGGGCCTGGGCTTTCGCCTTCACGCGCATCTACACCCGCCCCCATACGCGTGTGGCCGCCACCCACTGGATCTACCAGAACCTGCCGGGGCCGATCACGCCCGGCATCCAGACCCCCGCCGGGACGGTTCACCAGCCGCTGCCCTTTCCCTATGAGAACACCCTCGAGCCCGATGCGCCCTTCACTGCGGCCTTCAGCGCCACCGCCTCGGGAACGCTGAACGAGGTGACCCTCCCGCATGTCCGCACCACCGCCGCGGAGGCCGGGGTCGTCACGCTCGACCTCACGCTGACCTCCGATGACCCTGCCTCCCCTCCCCTGGCTTTCGCCAGCCTGGCGGGCGATTTTCCCTCCGGCGCGGATGGCCGCGGCGGAAGCTACACCCTGGCCTTGACCCCGCCCGTCACCGTGGAGCAGGGGCGCACCTATTTCCTGCAATTGGAGTCCAGCGGCTCGCTGGCGCTGCAGGGCGCCGCGCCCATCAACGAAAGCTCCTGGGATGACGGCCTCCCGCTGCGCATGGACGGCTATGACGGCTTCGGCGGCCTGTATAACGGGAACCTCAACCTGGAGCTGTATTTCGACGACAACCCCGACAAGCTCCAGCGCTTCGTCTCCACCCTCACGCAGGGCGATTACATCTTCATCTCATCCAACCGCCAGTGGGCCACCGTCACGCGCGTGCCCGAGCGCTACCCGCTGACCACGCGCTACTACCGCCTGCTGATCGGCTGCCCCGACGGACGCGATGTGATCTGGTGCTACAACGTGGCGGAGCCCGGCCAGTTCCAGGGGCAGCTCGGCTATGAACTGGTGAACGTCTTCGAATCCTTCCCCACGTTGGAGATCCCCGGCCTCTTCAAGTGGCAGGCCAACGACCAGTTCGCGGAGGAAGCCTTCACGGTCTATGACCATCCCAAGGTGCTGATCTTCAAGAAGTCTGCCTCGTACAGCCAGGAGCAGGTGCAGGCGCTGCTCGGCGCGGTGGACCTCTCCAACGTGATCCACCTGACACCGCGGGAAGCCGGCAGTTACAAGGCCAACACCAAAGACCTCAACCTGCCCCCCGACCGCCTCGCCCAACAGCGCGCGGGCGGCACCTGGTCGCAGTTGTTCAGCTACGATTGGGTCCAGAACCACTACCCGTATTTCGGGCTGCTGATCTGGTATGGCTTCATCTTCCTGCTCGGCCTGTTCACCTTCCCGCTGGCGCGCCTGGCCCTGCCCGGCCTGGGAGCGGGCGCGTACGGCGTGAGCCGCCTGCTGGGCCTGGCCCTGCTGGCCTGGTTCTCCTGGATGGGAGGCTCTGCGGGTCTCACCTATTCGCGCGGCACCATTGCCCTGGCATTCGGGCTGGTGGTGGCTCTGGGCCTCGTCCTCGGCTGGAGGCAGCGCCGCGAGCTGCGCGCGCAATGGGATTCCGACCGCCGACTGTTCCTCCTCATCGAGATCCTCTTCCTGGCCTTCTTCCTCTTCGACCTGTTCATCCGCATTGGCAACCCCGATCTCTGGCATCCCGCCAAGGGCGGCGAGCGCCCGATGGACTTCTCCTATTTCAACGCCGTTCTGAAAAGCAGCTCCTTCCCGCCCTATGATCCCTGGTTCGCGGGCGGCTACATCAACTACTACTATTACGGCTTCGTACTGGTCGGCACGCCGGTCAAGCTGCTGGGCATCGTCCCCTCCATCGCCTATAACATGATCCTGCCCACGCTTTTCGCCATGGTGGGTGTGGGCGCCTTCACGGTCGTCTCGCGGCTGGTCGCGGGCACGCTGCGCGACCCCGGTGGGAGGCCCTTCCCGCTCAACATCCCGCTCGTCTCGGGGATCGCGGCCGGACTGCTGACGGTGGTGCTCGGCAACCTGGGCACGGTGCGGATGCTCTACCAGGGCTTTCAGAAAATGGCCGCCCCGGATGGGAACATCGATATTGCCAACGTGTTCCAGCGCTGGTTCTGGGCCATAAAAGGCTTTGCCCTCGCGCTGACCGGCACGCCGCTTCCCTTCGGCCCCGGCGACTGGTACTGGAACCCCAGCCGAGTCATCCCCGCCCCGGGCGACGTGGAGCCCATCAACGAATTCCCCTTCTTCACCTTCCTGTACAGCGACCTGCACGCCCACATGATCGTGCTGCCCCTGGCGCTCTTTGCGCTGGCCTGGGTGGTTTCGTTCATCAAGACCCGGGCGCGCATGAAGCCCGCCGAATGGACCGCCTCCCTGCTGGCGGGCGGCCTGGTGCTGGGCGCCATCTACCCCACCAACCTCTCGGATATCTACACCTACCTGCTGATCGCCGTAGCGGCCATGGGATTCATCCTGTGGTTCCGCGCCGACCTCTCGGGGCTGCGCCTGCCCATCGCGCTGCCGGACATCTGGCGCAAGCTGATCGTCATTGCCGCCAGCGTGGGCGCCCTGTGGCTGCTCTCCGACCTGTTGTACGAGCCCTACCGGTTCTGGTACGGCCAGGCTTACGGCGCGGTCGATCCCTGGAAGGGCACGCATACGCCTCTCTGGTCCTACCTCACGCATTGGGGCCTGTTCCTCTTTGTGATCGTGTTCTGGATGGCCTGGGAGACGCGCCAGTGGATGGCGGCGGTGCCCGCCTCGCGCCTGAAGTCCCTGCGCCCTTATGCCTTTCTGATGGAAGGCGCCCTGGCGGTGGTGCTGGCGGCGCTGGTCTATTTCGGGTTGAAGGGCGTGCAGATCGGCTGGCTGGCCTTCCTGCTGGCGGCCTGGGCGGGGATCCTGCTCCTGCGCGGCGACCTCGCGGACGAGAAACGCCTGGTGCTTTTCCTGACCGGCACCGCGCTGCTCATCACCATCGTGGTGGAGCTGGTCGTGGTGCGTGGCGATATCGGCCGCATGAACACCGTCTTCAAGTTCTACCTCCAGGCCTGGGTGCTGCTCTCCGTCAGCGCCGCGGCGGCCTTCGGTTGGCTGCTTTCGGAGCTCGACCTGTGGCGGGCGCGCTGGCGCGGCCTCTTCCAGACGGGGCTGTACATCCTCACCGCAGGAGCGTTCCTCTATACCCTCACCGCCTCCAGCGACAAGATGACCGACCGCGTTGCGCCCCAGGCCCCGCACACGCTCGATTCCATGACCTACATGGACTACGCCATGTACTGGGAGGAGGCCGACATGGACCTCAGCCAGGATTACCACGCCATCCGTTGGATGCAGGACCATGTGCAGGGCTCACCGGTCATTGTGGAGATGAACGTGCCTGAATACCGCTGGGGCACGCGCTACACCATCTACACCGGGCTGCCCGGCGTGGTGGGCTGGAACTTCCACCAGCGCCAGCAGCGCGCCCTGCTGCCCTCCACCGTGGTGACCGACCGCGTGGACCAGGTAGGCATCTTCTACGGCACGCAGGATGTGGACGATGCCCTGGCCTTCCTCAAACGCTATGACGTGCGCTATATCATCGTGGGCCAGTTGGAGCGCATCATCGCTCCGCAGGGCATGGCGAAGTTCGAAGACTATAACAATATTTACTGGCACGTCGTCTATCACGCGGACCAGACCACGATCTACGAGGTCAACCCGTGACCATCCTTCATATCACCTCCCGAACCGAGTGGCTGTCTGCCCAAAAGCGCGGTCGGTTCACGGCAGCCTCACTTTTGACCGAGGGCTTCATCCACTGTTCCACCGCCGGGCAGGTCGTTCCTGTGGCAGACGCCTTCTACAGGGGGCAAAGCGGACTGGTGCTGCTCGTGATCGAAGAATCCCTGCTCGAGCCGGAACTTCGCTGGGAGCCTCCTGCGGGCGCCCCTGCGGAAGGCATTTCCCCCTCCGACCTCTTCCCGCATATCTACGGCCCGGTCAATGTGGAGGCGGTCGTCAAGGCGCTGGATTTCCCTCCCGGCTCTGGGGGGAGGTTTACGCTGCCGGAGATGAGTTAACCCCTGGCTGAAGCGGCTTCTCGTTCTTCGCTCCCCCTGCCTCATTTTTTGACAACTGCACGGCTGCCCGATTGGCCCCGCTCCGGCTCGATGCGCCGGGGCTACCCCTCCATTACGTTACGGGGTGCGCCGTAAAGCCCCTGCTCAGTTTCCACGAAAGCCCTGCGGGCTGGCGTTGTGACTGCGAGGGTTAGGTTCCCACTTTCGTTGAAAAAACATATTAATGTTCTTTTTCACTTGCAGATG
>CAYMQX010000010.1:0-19784 GCA_964392495.1 uncultured Anaerolineaceae bacterium | reverse complement strand
GCTGGCGGCGGGGAATTTTGTCTTACATTCTGGTGTGCCAGCTATATTCAGTTAAACTTTGTGGATGCCGCCTGGGCCGGCGGTGTCGGCACTGCTTGCTTTGCCGGCGGCATGGTGCTGGCTCCCTGGCTTGAACGCTTCTACCGCCGCATCACCCGCCATGAGGACGGCAAGCATGGATAACGACAATGTCAACCGCCGCGACTTCCTCAAGCTGGCCGCCGTTGGCATCGCTGTCGCCGCAGGCACCCGCGCCATCCAGTCCGCTGAGGCCTCTCCCTCGGCGCCCAAAGGCGCACACCAATGGGCCATGGTCATCGACCAGAGCAAATGCATCGGCTGCGGCTACTGCACCCTGGCCTGCCGCGCTCACAACGACGTGGCCCCCGACCACTCCTGGAACGAGGTCTCCGAATCCGGGCAGGTGGGTGACAACATCGTCTATACCCCCCGCCCCTGCATGCACTGCGAAAAGGCCCCCTGCGTGGAGGTCTGCCCGGTGAAGGCTTCCTACTACCGCGACGATGGCCTCGTAGTCATGGACTATGACCGCTGCATCGGCTGCCGGTACTGCGAAGTGGCCTGTCCCTACCAGGCACGCTACTTCAACTGGGAGAAATTCGAAGGCAGCAACCCCGCCGTCCCCGAATGGGGCCAGCCCGAGGTCGAACGCCGGCCGCGGGGCGTTCCTGAGAAGTGCTCCTTCTGCAAGCAGCGCATCGACCGCGCCAATGACCTCGGCCTCACGCCGGGCGTGGATGACGAGGTGACCCCCGCCTGCTGCGTGGTCTGCCCCACCGGCGCCCGCTTCTTTGGCGACCTCAACGATCCGAACTCGAAGGTCAGCCTCGCGCTGAAGAACAATGCTCACTTCCGCCTGCGCGAAAACCTGGGCACCGGGCCGCGCGTTTATTACCTGCCCCCCGTGCTGGAGAAAATGGAGACCAACAACAATGCTTCGTAATCTCCGCATTCAGAAGCCTGTCCTCAGCCCCCTGCTGATCTGGTTCACCCTGATGGGCGTCCTGCTCCTGGCGGGGCTGGTCAGCGGCCTGCTGGTCTTCTGGAAGGGCCTGAGCATCACGAACCTGACCGACCTTGTCCCCTGGGGGTTGTGGATCACGCTGGACCTGTCATCCATCTCCCTGAGCGCCGGGGCCTTCAGCCTGTGCGCGGGTGTGTACCTGTTCGGGTTGAAACGCTTCCAGCCCATCGCCCGCACCGCGACCTTCGTGGGCCTGATCGGCTACACCATGGCCATGCTGGCCCTCATCCTCGATATCGGCCGGCCGGACCGCTTCTGGCATTCGCTGGTGTACTGGAACACGCACTCCCTGCTGTGGGAGGTCACCATGTGCGTGGTGCTCTACCTGACCGTGCTGGTGATGGAAGCGCTGCCCATCTTCGCTTCCTTTGAATGGCTGCGCAAGCGCTTCCCCTGGCTGGCGGAAAAGATGGAACGCGTTCACCATTACGCGCCGGTCCTGGCCATTATCGGCCTGGGCCTTTCCAGCCTTCACCAATCTTCGCTGGGCGCCACCTACGGTGTCATCAAGGCGCGGCCCTTCTGGTTCAAGCCTGAGATGTCCGTGCTCTTCATGTTCTCGGCGCTGGTGGGCGGGATCTCGCTCACCCTCTTCCTTACCATGCTCTCGGGCCGGCTCAGCTCAAAGGCCAAAGTGAATGATGGGCTGGTCGAGCGCGTGGCCAATTTTGTAGGCTACCTGCTCATCGGGTACTTTTACTTCCGGGCCTGGGATGCCTTCTCCGTCACCTATACGTATGATATGGGCCGCACAGAAGGCCTGAACATGATGACCCATGGGCCCTTCTCCTTCAACTTCTGGATCATTGAAATGCTGCTGGGGATCCTTGTCCCCATGGTCCTGCTGCTCTGGAGCCGCACGCGCCGGGACCCGTTCTGGCGCATGCTGGCCCTGCTCCTGGTTGCCGTCGGGGTCATCGCCTACCGCTGGGATATCAACCTGTCGGGCCTGCTGGTGGTGATGCCCTATCTGCCCAACGCCGGAGTGCAGTACACCTCCTATACGCCGGCGCTGGTCGAATGGCTTGCTGCCCTGGGCATACTTGCCTACGGAATGACGGCTTTCACGCTGGGCGTGCTCTTCCTGCGGGTGGTGGACCACCGCGTGACCTCGGAGACCCATGAAACCATCGAGGCAGCGGTGACCGAAGCCCTGCCTGCCTGACCATGAGCCCTGGAATACAAAAGCCCTGGGCTTGGGCTCACTGAGCGAAAGGTACAGAAAAGCGGAACGTGCTTCCACCGCACGTTCCGCTTTCGATTCGGTCAGGATTGGTTTTTGTTTCGCAGCCTGCTCCCGGGTGAGCCAGGCTTTCGGTCCTTTTTTCTCTCCCGGAAATTTTACTTCTCCAGCGCGCCGGCGTTGATCCAGGCGATCAATTGGGCAATCTCCTCGGAGGTGAACTGGCCGGGGTGACTACCCGCGCTCTGCACGACGATCAGTTTGCTGTTGGTGGCGTCCCCGGCGATGATGACGGCTCCGTCAGCGGCGCCTTTCATCGCATCTGCATAGCTGCCCAGGTTCAAACCCGCGGTTGCAGCCGCACCATGACAGGTACCGCATTTGGTCGTGAAGAGGGCGCCAATCCCACTTTCCCAGGTGAGGGCCGGGGCCGCCTCGGTCGGTGATCCGGCTGCCTCGGTCGCGCCTTCCACAGTGGGGGCGGTGGTGGGGGTAAGTGTGGGAGGCACCGGCGTAGCCGTGGGGATGCGCGTCGGCAGGGCTGTGGGAGTCTGCGGAACGAAGACCTCCACCACCTCGGGCTGCGGAGGGATCGTCAGGAGGGCCGTCTGCTCGGTATTGACAAAGCCGTAAACGCCCGCCAGCATGACCGCCGACAGCACGGCTGCGACCGGGATGTAAACCATCTGCCGCTTGCGCACGCCTGCCTGGTCGGTAGGACGCTCCGCCACCCCGGCCTTGATGTCGGCCAGTTCCAGCGGGTGCTCATGCAGCATTTCGCTTTCCGTCAACTTGCCGGTCCACATGGCCTTATTAAAGTGCTTGAGATGGACACCGTACATGTGCCAGACAATGATGGCCAGCACGGCCAGCAGCGCCTCGCCGCCGTGGGCAGCCTTGGCGGCCGGGATGATCTCCCCCGGCAGGATCCTGGCCGAGGTGATGGGGTTCCACATCAGGAAACCTGTGAACCCCATGACGGCCGCCCCCCATACGAAAGCCCAGTATTCGGCTTTTTCCTCGAAGGTGTAGCGCCCCATCTGCGGGCGGGCCTTGCGCAGCCCCAGGTTATACAGAAAGGCGGCGATGGCATCCCTGGCATCCTGCAGGCCGGGGAGCATGGTCATGCGCGTGCGCTGCACAAAGATCTTGTATCCCACAAAGACGATGTGATAGATCGTGCCGAGCATCATGACGATGGCAGCCGTGTGATGGATGAGACGCAGGTTCTCAATGCCCCCCAGGGCGGAGATGAGGCTCTCAGCCAGGGGGTGCGTGGAGAACTTTTGCGGCAGACCCGTCAGCCCCAGTGTGGCAAAGGAGAGCAGCATCGTCACGTGTTCAATGCGCTGCGCCAGGGTGAAACGGGTATAGCTCCGCTCGCTGGAAGGGCTCCCTGTTTTCGGTTGAGCAGCCATTAGTGGGTCGCTCCTTTCCGGCGTTCGATCTGCCGGCGGATGATGTCGCTGATGACGAACACCAGCATCGAGCCGATCACCGCGGGGATCAGGAACTTGTAAAAGAGCTGGACATAATACACCAGCGCGTATTTTTGCGGGCTGGGGATGTAATGGCTCATCCAGGCGTCGGGGAAATTCTCCGTCGCGCCCGGGTGGCAGCGCCGGCACTTCTCCAGCAGATTGGCCTTCAGCGCGATGCCTGTCTGCGGATCGTCGGGCTTCGAGATCGAATGCACGCCGTGGCAGTCCGTGCAGACCGGCTTGTTCGTGGGCTGGTCGGGCGCTTCCTTTTCAAAGAGGGCCACCGTGGTGCCGTGGAAGTCCGCCACATACGTGCTGAGTACGTTGGTGGAGATCCCGTACTTGTCCATGATGGCCGGGTCGGTATGGCAGCGGGCGCACAACTGCGGGATGGCATTGCGGAAGGCATCCGTGCGCGGGTCCTGGATGTTATGCACGCCATGACAGTCGATGCAGGTCGGCACATCCGGGTTGCCCCCATCCAGCAGGGCTGCTCCATGGACGCTGGTCTTGTACTGGGCGGCGATATCGTTATGGCAGCGGGCGCATACATCCGGCACATCGGTTCGCCCGGCCGCGGACTTCAGGTAGTGCGGGTTGTGGCAGTCGGCACAGGTGGCAGCATTGTTATTGCCTGCCTCCAAGGTCTGCTCGTGGACGCTGTCCAGGGACTTCGCCGTCTGGTCGTTATGGCAGCCCTGGCACGCGTCCTGCGTGGCGCGGTAGAGCGCCACGTTCAGCTCGCGCAGGCTGTTCTTGTTGTAATCGGGGTGGGGATAGCCCGTGATATCCGTGTGGCAGGTGGTGCAGGCCACCTGGGCCGCTCCATGCGCGGAGGCCTGGAACGCGGAGTTGTCGATGGTCACGAGGAGCTGCTCATCGCTGGCCAGCGGCAGGACCTGGTCGGGCTGCGAATGGCAGGCCAGGCAGCTATCGTTGGACGGTCCTCCCGATTGCGCCCGCGGCGCCGCACTGACCGGCGTCCCGAAGAGCAAAAGTAGCAGGGGCATCAGCAGTCCCAGGCCGAGGACCACGCTCAATGCACCCAGGCGGCGCGCCCGCCATACGCCTCCAAAAAGTTTCATACATTTCTCCTCATGACAAGGCATTCAAGAGTGCGATTATAGTGCCCAAGCTGAATTAGTGCAAACATCCCAATAACAATGGGGCAATTCACCCAATTCTAAGAGCGGGATGCCAGACCTCACAGTGTTGAATATCACAGGTTTAAGGTGATAAATGGAGAGTTTGCATGTCCTGTTAAAAGAACCGCCCCGGAGTTCTAACTCCGGGGCGGATTTTCTTTCCTTCAGCCGGGCTTACTTCGCTGGAACTTCCGGCCTGGTGTAGGCAGTGACATCGCCGCCCAGCGCCTGGATCGAGTCGATCAGGAACTGCATGACGTACTGGGGATTGTGGACGAATGCACCGGGATCCTTCTGCGTGTACTGATAGTTGTAAGCAGCCCGCAGCAGGTTCGGGGTCCATCCAGTATAAGACTTGCCATCCGGGCCCATGAAGTACGGGTAGACCATGGCTTTGTACTCAATGGGGCCGCCATGGGCTTCGGCATAGGTCTGGATCTGGGCATACAGGGCCTCGGCCAGGGTATCGATCTCACCCTTCACGCCTTCGGTCACATTGCCGTCGCCATCCCAATCGGTGGTATCGGTGCCGAAGCGGATATCTTCCACCTTCTGGCCGGCATGGCAAGTCGCGCAGGCATCCACCTTGGCCTCAAGCGCATGGACTTCGTGGCAATCTTTGCACTTGTTAAGCGGGTGCGCGGTGTTCTGACCCACGTAGCTCTTGCCTTCGAACTGGTAGGCGCCCTGGACAGCATCGCCAAAGAGGGTCGCGCCAGCCGCGAAGTAATGCACATTGCGGAAACTCAGCTTGGCGACCTCATCATCGCCCACGCCCGCGGCCGCAATGGCTTTGTTGACGCTGGCCGTGGACTCACGACCCTGGTGGCATTCGATGCACAGGTTGGAGTCGTCGGCTGTCGGTTTTCCATCCGCATCCACGGCAAAGCTGACTACCTTGCCGGAGGGGAAGGTCACAGAGTTGACGGCGTAGCGGTTGGGCCAGTTGGCCTCGTCATGGCAGGTGGAGCACTGGAAGCCATTGGAAGCCGGGTTGGAAATGACGGCGCCTTCCTTGATGAACTGGGGCAGGCCGGAGGCCGTGTGGCAGCGGGCGCAGGAGCCTGGCACCACGCCATCGCCTTCTTCTTCTGAATCCCAGTGGCGGAAGGGCTCGCTATTGCCGGCGAAGTGCCCTGCGTCATCGCGGGCCAGCTTACTTACATCGCCGCCCAGGTCCTCGATCGAGTCGTAGAGCAGCTCGACGATGTACTTGTTGCCGTGCGCGAAGGCCCCGGTATCCTTGATGGAGACCTGGTAGTTGTAGGCGGCCTTCAGCAGGCGCGGGGTCCAACCGGCATAGGCGCCCTCGCCCTCATCCAGCGCGCCGTTCCCGTTGGCGTCCGCATAGAAGTAGGGATAGGTGTGGGCGTCGTAGCCGATGGGAGCCTTGGAGGTGTCCTTGGCATACGCCGTGATCTGGGCAAGCAGGGCTTCCTGCAGGCCCTCGATCTCGTAGAACATACCCTCTTCGACGTTCCCATCGCCATCGTAGTCTTTGGAGGAGGAGGGCTCGCGCACGTTCTTCAGGTCCTCGACAGCGGCGACACCGGAATGGCAGCCGGCGCACTTGTCCACCTTGACCTGCAGGGTGTGCGAGTCATGGCAGGCGGTGCAGGTGTCGATGCCGGTCACATGGTCGTTCTTGGCATCGTAGGACTTGCCGTCGTACTCATAGCCGCCCTTCACCTCGGTGCCATAGAGCGTGGCGGCCGCGGCGAAATAGTGGATGTTGCGGAAACCGAACTTGACATCCTTGCCCTGGTCGTCCTTCATCGGGGCGACCACGGTATCCGGTGCATCCTGGGCCTTGAAGTCCTCGATCTGCTTGTCAACGCTCACCTTGGACTCGCGTCCCTGGTGGCATTCCATACAGCGCGAGTCGTCGCCCAGGTTGGTGATCTCGATCCCGGAGGGGAAGACCACGCTGGTCTTGGCGATGGTGACCGCGTTATGACAGGCCGTGCAAGTGATGCCCGGGTTGGGCTGGGCCGGCAAGGTGGCTTCGATGGTTCCAGCCGCGCTGCCATCCGCACCCAGGAAATCCTGGTAGCCTGCCGCGCTGTGGCACTTGGCGCACGCCCCCGGGATCTCCGCCGGGTCCTCTGCTTCCCAGTGCTTAAAGGCTTCGGCCGTGATGTCGGCGTGGGCAGAACCCTGCCAGGCGGCCTCAAATGGAACCTCCACGGGGGCCGGGGTGGGTTCCGCAGGAGTTCCGGCGGTGGGAGCCGGGGTGGCCTGTTGATTTGTCCCGCAGGCTGCCAGCACAGCCGCAGAGACGATCACCAGGCCAAGCAGGATCAGGAGTTTTTTCATCTTCATATTAAGCATTCTCCTTTTCAATGGACCGGCAGCGTGATCTTTCAACGCTGCCAGCGCCCGGTGGGGATTCGACCCCACCTATTGGGTTGTGTACCCTATTTTAGTGATAATGAAATAATTATCAAAGACAATTAATCACCGATTTCCGCCGATAAATGTCATAAGTTAAGAATAATATGAAAAACGCGGTTTTCCAAGAGATTAATTGGGGATAATAACCCAATTGCAGGATGTTTATCACCCGATTGAAGTGATATGCGTAGGGGGGTTCTGCCTTCGGGGGGCTGTAAAATAAAAGTGGAGTCTTAATGCAGAATTAATGACGACGATCCTGCTTGACCGCTGGTTGCTCCTCATTTATTTCATTTACGGCCTGGCATTCTTCGGAATGGGCCTGGCCATGGCATTGGAATCGGGGCGCTCGCCCGGCCTCGCGGAGGTCAGGGTCCTCCGCCCGCTTGCGGTCTTTGGCCTCCTGCACGGCGGACATGAGTGGTTCGAGGCCTACCTACTCATCGCCGGGCCCAGCCTCAGCTCGCTCGCAAGCTGGCTCCCCTGGCTGCGGATCGTTACCCTTTCCCTGTCCTTCCTCTTTCTCTTCCTCTTCGCGTACAACTACCTGGGTATGGACCAGGCCCGGCGGCCCCGGGGCTGGCTCTCCAGGTACCGCTTGTTGGGGCTGTACTGGCTTGCCCTGGCGGTCTGGGGCCTGACTCAATATCCCCGGGCACTCTCCCAGGAGCCTGCCTTCTGGGATGCCATGGTGCGGTACTTCCTGGCGATGCCCGCCTCCCTGCTGGCCGCCCTCGCCCTGCAGGGGCGCAGCCGGCAGTCACGCACCGAGGATCGTCCGGTCCTGGCCTGGTTCTTTTTTGGCGCCTCGGTGGGCTTCGCCCTCTACGCCGTCACCCAGGTCTTTGTCCGGCCCCTGGAAGTCTTTCCCGCCAATTTGATCAATCAGGCGAACTTCGCAGGCTGGACCGGCATCTCCATCCAGATGGTGCGAAGCCTGCTGGCTGTGCTGATCACCTTCTGCCTGATCCGCGCCGCGCAGGCGGTCGAGGAAGAACGCAACCTGCAGATCCACATCATCCAGCAGGCCCGGCTGGAGGCCCTCCAGCAGCGCGAGGCCCTGCGCCGTCAACTGCTCCAGCATACCGTGCAGGCCCAGGAGGAGGAACGCGCCCGCATCGCGCGCGAGCTGCACGATGAGACCTCCCAGGTGCTTTCGGCATTCTCGCTGGAGTTGGCTGCGCTGGATTCCGGTCTCAGGCGGCAGCCCCAATCCCACAGCCGGGTGGAGAGGCTTCAGGACCTCACCCGCCAGGTCTCCCAGGGGATTTACCGGCTGGTGGGCGACCTGCGCCCCGCCCACCTGGACGATTTTGGCCTGGTCCCGGCCATCAACTATCTGCTGGAGCAGGCGCGCCGTACGGGGATCGAGTTCGATCTGCAGGTGCGGGGGGCGCCGCGCCGCCTGGACCTGGCGGTGGAGACCGTGCTTTTCCGCGTGGCCCAGGAGGCCATCACCAACATCACCCGGCATTCCGGCGCGAAGCATGCCGCCCTGGAGCTGTGCTTCAATGAGTTTCAGGTGCAGTTGACCGCATCGGATGATGGCCGGGGATTTGACCCATCCGCTCACTTTCAGCCGCCGCGCGGCTGGGGGTTGGAGGGAATGCGTGAGCGCCTCGAGGCCTCAGGAGGCTCGTTCTCCATCCGGTCTGCCCCGGGCCGCGGCACGCACCTGACCGCCCTCATTCCTCTGGATGCCCATCCGCTGGAAATGGAAAAACCGGGGTGAACAGCCTCACCCCTTCCCCCGACCAAACAGGAGCTGCCATGGAGATCACCCTCATGCTTGTGGAAGATCATGATATTGTGCGCGCGGGCCTGCGCTCCTTTTTGGATACCCAGCCCGGGCTGCGCGTGGTCGCCGAGGCCGGGAACGGCGAGGAGGCTCTGCAGCGCGTCACTGAGACGCGCCCCCGGATCGTGCTGATGGACATCACCATGCCTGGCATGGATGGCCTGGAGGCCACCCGGCGCATCAAGGAAATGCTGCCCGAATGCACCATCCTGGCGCTGACCGTCCATCAGGACAAGCAGTATCTGATGGAAATGCTGCGCGCCGGGGCCTCGGGCTATGTGACCAAACAGTCTGCCTCCGAGGAGCTTGTGGCCGCCATCCATGCAGTGGCTTCAGGGAACGTCTATCTCCAGCCCGCCCTGGCGCACTGGCTGCTGGAGGATTATCAGCGCCTGGCACGGCAGGTGGAGGCCGGGCGCAGCGGAACGGAGGCGCGCGGTGAACCGGCCGAGGAAGCGCCGGTCAGCCTGGATACGCTTAGCGCGCGTGAGCGCCAGGTCCTGGAACTGGTGGCCCAGGGGCTGAACAACCGGGAGATCAGCGCCCGGCTGGAATTGAGCCCCAAGACCGTGGCCCGCCACCGGGAGCGGCTCATGGGCAAGCTCAACATGCACTCGCGGACCGAACTGGTGAAATTCGCCATCCGCACGGGGTTGATCTCATTGGAGTAAGCTCATAAATTTGGGATGAATTTACGGGGTTTAATGTGACATATTTCTCCGCACTTCTCAGTATGGCTTAATCTTGACATGTAAAATCAAGTCGTTTCCACTTATTTTTGGCGCGTTTTATAGCATTGCTCATCGTACAACCCGGAGGCTCTCTCATGCAGCGTTCTAAATTCCTGATCGGTGGTCTTCTTATCCTGGCCGCAGTGGTCTATCTGATTGTCTCCTCCACCCAGGCCAACGCAGAGTACTTCATGACCATCGATGAACTCTCCCAAAAGGGCCAGAGTGTTGCGGGCAAGAGCCTGCGCATTTCCGGCGCGGTGATCGGAGATACCATCCAGTACGATCCCCAGACTCTGACCCTGACCTTCGATGTGGCTCATGTGCCCGGCGATAATGCCGAGATCGAAGCCGGGGGCGGGCTGGCCGAGGTCCTGCACCAGGCGGTCATCGACCCCAGCCGCAGCCGGTTACACGTGATCTATGAGGGCGTCAAGCCCGACCTTATGCGTGACGAGGCGCAGGCCATCATGACCGGCGAACTGGACCAGAATGGCGTCTTCCATGCGGACGAACTGCTTCTGAAATGTCCCACCCGCTATGAGGAAGCCGTCCCTGCCCAGGCGGCCAGCAGTTAGATACCCGGGACCTGGCGCATGCACGCGAGCGCCAGGTCCATTTTTGCATACAGGAGCAATTCATGGTGGCAGATTTCGGATATGGGATTTTAGTGTTGTCCTTCCTGGTGGCGCTCTACAGCGCGGGAGCCGCCCTGATGGGCGTGCGCAGCCGTTCGCAGGCCCAGATCGAGTCGGCACGGCGGGCCATGCTGCTCACCTGGCCGCTCATCGGCCTTTCGGCAGCCGCCCTCATCTACCTGCTGATCAACAATCATTTTGAGATCTCCTTCGTTTATGAAGTGACCAGCCGCAGCATGCCCACCTACCTGAAGATCACTGCCTGGTGGGGCGGACAGGCCGGGTCGCTGATCTTCTGGTCCTGGTTGATGTCGGCGTTCGCCTCCCTGGTGACGCTGCGAAAATGGGACCGCGACCGCGAGTTCCTCCCCTGGGTCATCGTGGTGTCCTCCATCACCATCGCCTTTTTCCTGGCCATGTCGGTCTTCTTCGAGAACCCCTTTACCCGCATGTGGTTCAACGGCAGCGGCGAGATGGTGAAAGCCATGATCCAGCCTGCCGGAACGACCGCAGTCCCCCTGCAGCCGGATGGGCGCGGGCTCAACCCGATTCTGCGCCACCCAGGGATGATCATCCACCCACCCCTGCTCTATCTGGGCTTCGTCTCCTTCGTCATCCCCTATGCCTTTGCCATGGCGGCCCTCATCACCGGCCGCACCGACGATCGCTGGATACGCATCACCCGCCGCTGGACGCTGTGGGCCTGGCTCTTCCTCTCCCTGGGCTTGGTGCTGGGCGGCCGCTGGGCTTATGACGTGCTTGGTTGGGGCGGCTACTGGGGCTGGGACCCGGTGGAGATTTCCGCCTTTATGCCCTGGCTGACGGGCACCGCCTTCCTCCACTCGGTCATGATCCAGGAGAAGCGCGGCCTGCTCAAACACTGGAATATGATCCTCATCATCCTGACCTATGCGCTGGTCATCTTTGGAACCTTCCTCACCCGGTCAGGTGTGCTCTCCTCGGTGCATGCCTTTGCCAGCAGCCCCATCGGACCCTTCTTCATGGCATTCGTGTCCTCCACCCTGGTGGTCTCGATCGCTCTGGTGATCCGCCGCTGGCCCGGTCTGCGCTCCGAGACGGAAATGAAGTCCATGCTTTCGCGCGAGGCCCTCTTTTTGCTCAACAACCTCCTCTTCATGAGCGTACTGGTCATCTGCTTCGTAGGCGTGATCTATCCCCTGGCCTCCGAGCTTTTCACCGGACAGAAAGTGACCGTGGGTCCGCCCTATTATGAGCGCGCCACCGGGCCCATCTTCGCAGCCCTCATGTTCCTGATGGGGGTCGCGCCTCTTTCTGCCTGGGGCAGTTCGACCTTCAAGTCGCTTCAGCGCGGCATCTGGAAGCCCGCCCTCCTCGCGCTTGCCGCGACCGTACTGATCTACTTCACCTACACAAAGAATCCCATTGCCTTGGCCGGCTTCGGCCTCGTGACCCTGGTGCTGGGGGTGACGCTCTATGAGTTCTGGCGTGCAGCGCGTGCCCGCCAGCGCGCCCAGCAGGAGAACTTCTTCACCGCCCTGGCCCATCTGACCGCACGCAACCGCCGGCGCTATGGCGGCTATGTCATCCATATCAGCATGATGCTCATGGCCATCGGCATCCTGGGCATCGAGATCTTCCAGACCGAGACTCAGGGGACCGTCCCTGTGAACGGCAGCCTGGCGGTGGGCGGCTACAACATCCAATACGACGATATTGCCAGCTTCCGCGGCCCCGACCAGCGCCAGGTGACGCGTGCAGTAGTCAGCGTGTATAAGAACGGCGTCCTGCTCGGCCAACTCTACCCGCGCATCGACTACTACCCCGATGCCCAGCAGACCATGACCATCCCCGGCCAGCGCTCCACCCTGCAGGATGACGTTTATGTTCTCCTGGTGGACTGGCAGCCGGCCTCCAGTATCGGCGCAACCTTCAAGATCTTCATCAATCCCCTGGTCAACTGGCTGTGGATCGGCAGCCTGCTCTTCCTGATCGGCGTTTCCATCGCCGCCTGGCCCGATCGAGATCCCGAAGCCGTCTCCGTGAAGACCGAAAAACGGAACTACCAGCCCGCCTCCGCCGATTAAAATCCGTTCCATGAAAAGACAACCGCTCACCACGACCCTCTTCCTCCTGGCTTGCACCCTGATCCTTGCAGGCGTCCTGTACGTGGGCGCCTCCCCGGTCTCTGCGCAGGGCTCCACGCCCACCGACGACGAGGTCAATGCCATTGCCCGCCAGCTCTATTGCCCCGTCTGCGAGAACACGCCCCTGGATGTATGCCCCACCGAGGCCTGCCGCCAGTGGCGTGAGTTGATCCGCACCCAGCTCGGCCAGGGCTGGAGCGAAGACCAGATCAAGCAGTATTTCGTGACCAATTACGGCGCGCGTGTGCTGAGCGAGCCACCCCGCACCGGCATGAACTGGGTCGTCTATATTCTGCCGCCCATCCTGATCCTCGCCGGCGCTTTCGTCCTGTTCCGCGCCCTGCGCGCCTGGACACGGCCCACAAAGGCCGGTTCCGCACCCTCACCGGAGGCCGGACCGCCTGCCGATGAGTATGTTGCCCGGCTCGAGGAGGAGCTGCGCAGCCGGAAATAAGTTCGATTTTCAGTATCGGGCCTAAGCAGGCCCGGTCATGAACACGATACGCGATGTTTTGCCCTTTGCCTCTTCCCTTTCCCAGGATGTGAGGCTGCGGGTGGGAGAATGTGAATGATGGAAACCTCCAATACAGCCCCGAAACGCGGCGTGCCGCTCTGGGCCCAGATCGTCATCTGGGCGATCCTCGGCAGCCTCCTGGTCCTGTTGGCCATTACCCTGGGGAAGCGCCAGCAGGGTACCGTCCAACCGGGGGAACAGATCCCCGATTTCACCCTGACGCTCTACTCCGGCTATGAATTTGAAGGCCGCAGCGAAGTCAAACTCTCCGACCTGAAAGGCAGGGTGGTCGTGCTCAACTTCTGGGCCTCCTGGTGCAAACCCTGTGAGCAGGAAGCCGCCGAGCTGGAGCAGGCTTGGCGAAACTATGAACCCTCCGGCTCCGTGGTGTTCCTGGGCGCGGACTATGTTGACACCGAGCCTGAGGCCCGCATCTACATGCAAAAATTCGACATCACCTATCCCACCGGCCCCGACCTGGCGACCCGCATCTCCCAGTTGTTCCGCATCCAGGGCGTGCCGGAAACATACTTCATTGACAAGCAGGGCGTGCTGCAGTACGTCAAGATCGGACCGTTCTCCTCGGTCGAGGAGATCACCGGACAGATCGATACACTGCTCGCCCGGGAATAACCATGGATCTCAGCGCCATCTTCTTCTTGCTGGCCGTTCTCATTCTGGTCGGCATGTATCTGTATGCTCCCTTCATCTCCCGGCCGCGCCCGGTGGTCTCGCAGGAAGAGCACGAGCTTTCCACATTGCTGGCCGAACGCGACCGCATCATCAATGCCTTGCAAGAATTGGATTTCGACTTCAAGCTCGGCAAGGTCCCCCCGGAAGATTACCCGCTTCAGCGCAGCCAGCTCCTGCAGAAGGGCGCAGAGGTCCTCCGCAGGCTGGATGAACTGCAGCCCGCCGCGGGCCATACCGTCGACGCCGAATCCCGCCTGGAGGAGGCCGCTGCCGCCCGACGCCCCGACGCCGCGCTGGAGGTCCCTGCATCCATCAGCGATGACGACATCGAATCGATGATCGCCTCACGCCGCAGGGAGCGCAAGACAAATTCCGCCGGTTTTTGCCCGCGCTGCGGCCAGCCTGTGGTTGTCTCTGACCGCTTTTGCCCCTCCTGCGGAAAATCGCTCGGCTGACCGCCGGACCCGAGGAACTCATGAGATTTCGCCTCCCCTTCCTGATTGCATTGACCGGCCTGCTGCTTTCCGCCTGCAACTTCACGCTGGCCGCCGATATTACCCCCCCGCCCAATTACGTCGCGCCGCCCCCCCTCCCCACGCTGGGACCGCTGCACCCCGCGGTCGCGCCGGACCTCCGCAATGGACAGACCATCTACGTGGAGAAATGCCTGCCGTGTCACGGTGAGACCGGCCTGGGAGACGGCGCACAGGGCAAGCAGTTGCCTGTTACCGTGGCTGCACTGGGACTCCCGGAAGTTGCCGGGGCGGCGCAGCCGGCCCGCTGGTACACGGTGGTTTCACAGGGCAACATTGAACGGTACATGCCGCCCTTCGAAAGCCTCTCCGAGCAGGACCGCTGGGATGTGGTGGGCTATGCTCTCAGCCTGCATATCACCCCACAGATGCTGGAGCAGGGCAAAGAGATCTTCACATCCAAATGTGAGGACTGCCCGGTAACCCTCTTCCGCGACCAGGAAAAAATGGCCTCCCTCTCGGAGGCCGACCTTACCCGGCTGATCCGCGAGGGCGGGGATGGGGCGAAGGCCTTCGGCAGCGGGCTGAGCGATGAACAGGTATCCGCCGCAGCCGCCTACCTGCGTACCCTGAGCTTCGCGGCGCCGGTGGATGCCGCCGCCGTCGCGCCTGCCGCCACCGAAGCGGTTTCCAACCCCGAAAGCGGCACATCGGCCGCCGCTATGACGCCTCCCGCGGACCTCACCCCGGCTCCCGAGGGGGCTCCCGTTGTAGAGCCCTCCGGCGGACAGATCAGCGGCACGGTGGCGAACAAGAGCGGTGCCACCCTCGCATCAGGATTGACGATCACACTGCGCGGCTACGATCACACTGCTGACTCGGGCGGCCCCCAGGAGACGCTGACCCTCGAAGGCACCCTGGCCTCCGATGGAACCTACCGCTTTGATAACGTGGAACTTGTAGACGGCCGCCTGTTCGTGGCGGAGCTGGACTACGAGGGCATCAACTATCAGACTCCCTTCAGTTCCCTCCCCACAGGCGAAAAGCAGCTCGGCCTCCCCCCGATCACCGTATATGACACCAGCGAGGATTTCTCCACCCTGAATGTGGACCAACTGCACATGGCCTTCGACTTCGGCACGGGAGATTCCCTGCAGGTGTTCGAGATCTTCTCCTTCACCAATTCCGGCGACAAGGCCATTGTCATCAAAAGCGATGGGACGCAGATCCCCTTCATCGTTCTTCCCGAAGGCGCCCAGAACGTGGGCTTCGAAGCCGGTCAGAATACCGCCCCCTTCTCATCCACCGCGGACGGTCTGGCCCTGCTGCCCAGTGAGACCCCCTATTCCCTGATCGCCTTCTTCTCCCTGCCCTATGACTCGAAGGGCACCTCCATCCTCCAGCCCATGCGCTTGAAGACCGACTCGGTCTCGGTATTCCTGCCGGAAGGTATCAAGCTCAAGGGCGATGGTCTCACTGACAAGGGCGTCCAGAATATTTCGGGCACCAATTTCCATATGTATTCCGCCTCCGCCCTGGACCCGGATTCGGAACTGTCCTTCAGCCTCTCCGGAAAACCGGACTCCGGCGGGACCGGCAGCCCCTCGAGCGACAACCGCATGGCGCTCATCTATGGCGCTGCGGCGCTTGGGCTGGCCCTCATCGGCCTGGGCACATGGATGTATCTGCGCGACCGCAGCGCCCGCCCTCTGCCCGAGGATGGCCCCGACGAAGGGCCTGAATTCGAAGACCCCGAGAGCGTAATGGATGCCATCATCGCCCTGGATGACCTTTACCGCGCCCGGAAGATTCCGGAGACCGCCTACCAGGAGCGCCGCGCCGAGCTCAAGGAACAGCTTCGGAAGCTGGAAAGCCGCTCCTGACGCTGCCTGGCAGACCGGACCATCCAAACCATTAGACATGATCGAAGTCACCAGACTGGTCAAGCGATTCGGAATGAAGACCGTGCTTCACGGCATGGATTTCAGCGTGGAGCCCGGAGAATTCGTCGCGCTGCTGGGGCCCAACGGCGCCGGCAAGACCACCTTCCTGCGCATCCTGGCTTCGCTTTCCCGGCCCTCCCTGGGAGAAGTCAAGGTGGCGGGCTACCGCCTTCCCATCCAGGCCGCAGCCGTGCGCGCCCGCCTGGGCGTGGTCTCACACCTGCCCCTGCTCTACGGCGACCTCACCGCCGAGGAAAACCTGCGCTTCTACGGGCGCATGTACAACCTCCCGGCGCTTGAGAGCCGCATTCGCGTGGTGCTGGAGATGGTGGACCTGGAGAAACGCCGCAGGGACCTGGTGCGCACCTTTTCGCGCGGCATGCAGCAGCGCCTCGCCATCGGACGCGCCGTCCTGCATGACCCCGATGTGATGCTCTTCGATGAACCCTACACCGGTCTGGACCAGGATGCCTCCGCCATGCTGGATGAAGTGCTGCGCTCGGTGGCCGCCCGCGGGCGCACCGTCGTCATGACCTCCCATGACCTCGCCCGCGCCGAGGACCTCGCCACGCGTTTCGATATCCTCTCGCGCGGACGGATCGCCGCCTCCGCCCGGAGCGGAGACCTGCAGTCCGGCAGCCTCCTGACCTTCTATAAACAGGCCCTGGCAGCCTAGCATGACCGTCACTGAGACCGCCGCCCCCGCCCGCCCGCTTAAAGCCAGTTTCCTGAAGGCTGCATGGGCCGTTGTGCAAAAAGACCTCTCCGCCGAACTGCGCTCGCGTGAGCTTCTCTCGGCCATGCTGGTCTTTTCCCTGCTCGTCATCCTGATCTTCAACTTCGCCCTCGAGCTGGACATCCGCACGCGCCGCTCTGTGACCTCGGGGGTGTTGTGGGCCACCTTCGCTTTCGCCGGGACTCTCGGCCTCAACCGTTCCATGGCCATTGAGAAGGACCGCGGCTGCCTGGACGGCCTCCTGCTCGCCCCCGTGGACCGCGCCGCCATTTATTTCGGCAAGGTCATCAGCAATCTTGCCTTCATGCTGATCGTGGAGGCCATCGTCCTGCCCGTTTACAGCATCCTTTACGGCCTGAACCTGTTCCAGCCCGGGCTGCTGCTCGTCATCCTGCTCGGCTCCATAGGCTATACTGCCGTCGGCACCCTGCTCTCGGCCATGTCGGTCCAGACCCGCACCCGGGACGTGATGCTGCCCATCCTGCTCTTCCCCGTCGTCATCCCGGTGGTGATCGCCGCGGTCAAGGCCAGTGGCGGCTATCTGACCGGGGCCGGGATGAGCGAGATCCTGCCCTGGCTCAACCTTCTGGTTGTTTACGATGTGATCTTTACTGCCCTCGCCTATATGCTCTTCGACAGCGTGGTCGAAGAATAATCCTTCTTCAGGAGCCCCTTTATGCAAAAGAAACCCGTCGCCCTGCTTGCGCTTGATATCGTATGTATGATCCTCCTGGCGGTGGCCTCCTACCTGGCGCTGGTCTTCGCCCCCACCGAGGCCGTCATGGGTGCGGTACAGCGCGTCTTCTACTTCCACGTGGCAACGGCCTGGGTGGCCCTGCTCGGCTTTATCGCCGCGGGCATCACCGGCATCCTCTACCTGGTGACCAGGGACCTGAAGTGGGACATTTACGAGGTCGCGGCGGTCGAGATCAGCGTGGTGTTCTTTCTGATCGCCATCGTTCTCGGCTCCATCTGGGCAAGGCCCATCTGGAACACCTGGTGGACCTGGGACCCGCGCCTTACCACGGCTGCCGTCACAGAGCTGATCTATATCGCCTATTTCATGCTGCGGCAAAGCCTGGAGGACCCCGAGCGCCGCGCCCGCTTTGGGGCTGTCTATACCCTGATCGGCGCGGTCAGTGCCCCCATCACCTTTTTTGCCATCCGTCTGTTCCGCACCATTCACCCTGTGGTGGTGGGCAGCGGCGATCCCAACGCCCAGGGTACCTTTGACATGAGCCCGGACATGCGCACCGCCTTCTTCTTCGCCCTGTTCGCCTTCACGGTCATCTTCGTTGACCTCTTCTGGAACCGCATCCGCCTGGGCCACTTGCAGGAAAAGGTCGAACAACTCAAGCTGAGAGTCGCCCGCTGACGCCCAAGGAGCCGCCATGTTCTTTCAATTCCCCACCCCCGATACCTCCACCTACATGATCGCCGGATACGCGATCTTCTTCCTTGTCACCATCATCTACCTTGTAAGCCTCATCCTCCGCTGGCGCAACCTCCAGCGCGACCTCCAGACCCTGGACGAGTTGGAAAAGGAGCGCTGACCCCGGCCATCCAACCAATTTCCCATTTCAAAAGAATGGGCATTTAAGACAGAGTCCGCTATAATGGAAACAACGGCGGACTCTGTAATTATTTAATACAACCAATGGCCAAGCGCTGGACTGGTCTCCTCCTCCTAACCATCACCATCCTGCTCATGGGGAGTGCTTTTTCGTCCCGCCCGCAGCCCGCCCACGCTCCCAACCCCCCACCCGGCCCCCGACGGGTCACCACCAAGAACGGTGGTTAAACCAACACCACAGGGTGGATGGCGACCAGGGGAAAAGGCGTCGTGGTCTGCTCCATCCTGACCGACCACCTTGGCCCCCCCACCCCGGACGAGGTCTTTACCGATTGCGGCGAGGATATCTTCGATGAGTGGATCGCCCAGCCGCCCTGTGTGATCGGCGATTCGCGCGAGTGCGAGGGTTATTACATCTATCCGGTGGCCCAGGAGCAGGCCCACAAGGAGATCCCCACCGAACTTCCCGCCGCCACGGCCTGGCTCTCGATCATCGACTGCCAGGCGGTTGCCAGCGTCTCTACAACGGTCTGCGAAGGCTCTCCCAGCCTGGTGGTGCGGGGGGAGGAGCCGCTCCCCAACGAACACATCACCCGCGTGGAGGGCATGTTCGGCGATCAATCTTTCGCCTGTGATGCCGCCGAGTGCATCATTCCTCTTCAGAACACGCCTCAGGAAGGCCTCATCATGGAATTCTGGGCCTTCTCCAGCTATGGCGATTCCTCCCCGCTGCTCTCGGCCCAGGTCCGTTCGATCCAATCGGATGCGGGCGATCCCGACCGGTTGTACTGGTACATCGACGTGCTTTCCAGCCAGTGGCAGGGACAGCCGCCCCCCACCTGTTCCGAATCCTGGGAATCCTTCCCGCCCGTGGGCGGCACACCCTTCTGGCTCAGCACCCCGGTCCACCATGAGGACCTCGCCAGCGATATCCCCTACACTTATCTGGCGGCCAACCTCATCATTCAGGGGGTGGTGGATGCCCGCAGTTGCCCCGACGGCGGACTGATCCCCGGCGGCGGTGTGAACACCTGCGGGCTGGAAGCCGCCCGCCCCGCTGTGAATGACTGGCAGGACCAGTTCGATGGGCTGATATTGAGCACCTCTGAAGAGACCGGTGTCCCCGCCCACCTGCTCAAGAATCTGTTCGCACGCGAGAGCCAGTTCTGGCCCGGCATCTTTCAGGCAGCCGCGGACGTGGGCCTCGGCCAATTGACCGAGGACGGCGCCGACACCACCCTCTTCTGGAACCCCTCCTTCTTTTCGCAGTTCTGTCCTCTGGTCCTCTCCAGCGAGGCCTGCGGCCTGGGA
>CAYMQX010000009.1:16578-20314 GCA_964392495.1 uncultured Anaerolineaceae bacterium | reverse complement strand
AAATATTTGGAATGCCCGGCGGGAGCCGGGCATTCCAATTCGCCCTTAGACCCCGAATGTCATGACCATCCCGGAACTTGCATAACTCATCCGCCTCACCTCTGTGCAAACATAATGCCCGCTGCGGATCCGCTTCCGCCGCGCCTTCCCTGTTATGATTGTCTCATTGACCCTTTATCGTTGGAGGACTCCCGCATATGAACGTCCACCTGGTTGACGGTACCTATGAATTGTTCCGAAGCTTCTATGGCGCGCCTCCCCGCCGGTCCCCCGATGGGCGCGAGGTCGGCGCCGTCCTCGGCCTCCTGCGCAGCCTGCTCCTCCTTCTGAATTCCCCCGGCGTCACCCATGTGGGCGCTGCCTTCGATCATGTGATCGAATCTTTCCGCAACGACCTTTATCCCGGCTATAAGACCGGTGCAGGCGTGGACTCGCGACTCCTGGCGCAGTTCTCCCTCGCAGAGCAGGCCGCCTCCGCCCTCGGGCTGGTCGTCTGGCCGATGGTCGAATTTGAGGCGGATGACGCCCTGGCGACGGCCGCGGCCCGTTTCAGGTCCAGCCGCAGGGTTGGGCAGATCATTATTTGTTCTCCCGACAAGGACCTGGCGCAGTTGGTGGAGGATGAACGCATCGTCTGCTGGGACCGCCGCCGCGAGATCGTGATCGATGAGGCCGGCGTGATTGAAAAATTCGGCGTGCTTCCCACCTCCATCCCGGACTGGCTCGCGCTTGTAGGCGATTCCGCCGATGGCTTTCCCGGCCTCCCCGGTTGGGGCGCAAAGTCCGCCTCCACGGTTCTCACGAAATATCTCCACCTCGAAGAGATCCCCGATGAGCCCCAGGAATGGGGGCTCACCCCTGGCCGCGCCATCCGCCTTGCCGAGTCCCTCGCCGAGCGCCGGGGCGAGGCCATGCTGTACCGCAGGCTGGCGACACTCCGCACGGATGTGCCCCTGCAGGAGCGCCTGGAGGACCTGGAATGGAAGGGCGCCCGCCCTGCCTTGCGCGCTCTGTGTGAAGATCTCGGCGATCTGAAGCTGCCTGAACGCATCACACGCTGGCGCGGGTAAAACCAGCCAGGCGGAAGGATTCCAGAACGACTGCCGCAAGTATGCCGTGGTCTGGAAGAAACGCTGACAGGTGGAAGGAAGGGGAGAGGCTTACTTCGTGCAGACGAACATGAGGTTAAAGGCGTAGAACCGCCAGAGCGGGCCGCGCACATAGCGTGGCAGATATTTTGTCAACAGCACCTCTCCAAAGAACTCGATCCTGCGAAATCCCACCTCGGAGAAGATCCGGTGCCAGCGCGCCGGGCCATAGGTGGAGACGTGCGTCCGGTCCCCAATATTGGTGAGCAGGGTGACGAACGATCCGATCGGCGGCTGATTGTTCGGCACCGAACCGATCAGGATGCCCGTTTCCTTAAGGGCCTGGTACAGCCTGCCGACAGTTTCCGCCGGCTTGAACAGGTGCTCGAGGATATTGAAGACCGCCACCACATCGAAGTGCTCCAGCCCGAAGCTCTCCCGTTCGATCTCCCCCTGCCGCACTGAGAGCTCCGTGGAGACGAGTGATCGCAGCCGTCTCACCCTGCGCGCGGAGTGGTCAATGCCGGTCACGTCAAAATGCTCCGCTGCCAGCGATAGAAAGCCTCCGCTGCCAAAGCCCAGCTCCAGCAGCCTTCCCGCCTGTTTGTGATCGAATATCTCCCTCAGCCTCAGACGGTCGCGGGGCGATTGCAGGCTCTGCCGCAGACGCCAGGGGATCGCGCGTGCCTTTAGGGGTCTTGTGTCGCTCATGGACAGGCTCCAGTCTAAAGCAGTTTGCGCACCTGCCGGCACGCCGGGATGACAGGGAATGCGATGGGGCAATGCCATTATAGGAGAGGCCTGCTGTAAACGCAAGCGGCACGCGCATGGCATACCAGCCGGTTCACCTGACCAGGATTGGACCCTTCTTGATCGCACCCTGATCGGCATTACGGTTGATTCGCTGCCGGAGTATGCCCGGAGCCCGGCAAAACCTTCCGGCTGTTACGAGGAAGTTTATAATCAGCCAACGATTTCCTTAACCCCATAAAAGGCCCCACAGGAAATCAAAAACTCCCGTTATCAAGGGAGTCTTTACTGGTGCCCCCATGGAGATTCGAATATGATCCCCCCTGCGGGGACACCAATTTAAATCAAGAACTCCCGTCATCAAGGGAGTCTTTACTGGTGCCCCCATGGAGATTCGAATATGATCCCCCCTGCGGGGACACCAATTTAAATCAGGAACTCCCGTCATCAAGGGAGTCTTTACTGGTGCCCCCATGGAGATTCGAACTCCAGTTTAAGCCTTGAGAGGGCTTCGTCCTGGGCCACTAGACGATGGGGGCATGGCAGGCGGGCTGTATTCTATCAGAGCGCTTTCAAATCGTCAATTGAAAATGGGCACCGCGGCTATTCGGTCAGGAAGACGTGCAGTTCACCCGGGCCGTGCACGCCGATGGTCAGCGTCATTTCGATATCCGCCGTGCGGGAGGGCCCCGTGATGAAAACCGCCGCCCGTGTATCCCTGACCCGCGCCAGTGCCTGTGCCAGCGAGGGGAGCAGATCCGCGCGCCTCAAAACGGCCAGGTGCATCTCCGGCAGAAGCGAGGCATGCAGCGGGCTTCCTTCTCCATCGGTGACAAGGATCGAACCCGTATCTGCCGCCGCGCAGATGGCACGCGTCACACCGGCTCTTACGGAGGGATCAGGTGTATGAGTTACGCTGATCCCGGCTTCGCGCAGCAGATCCTCATCCAGGACGTCAGGCTCCAGGTGGATACGGTCCACGCCGCGAAGCCGGAGAAGTTCCAGGATAGCCTGCTGCGGATTCGGCGCATCCACTGCACGGCCGCCCAGAGATTCCAGTTCGCGGCTGAATCGTTCTGCCAGGCTGATGGAGAGGGTGTTGGGCGCGTTTGGAGATGCCGTAACGGCCCTGGAACGGGGGGCCGCTTCCTGTGTGGGCTGTTCCGGGATGGATGAGAAGCGATCCCGAAATGGCCTCCCGGAAAAACGCGGCAGGTCCTTGCTGAACCCCCACCCGGTGAAGCCGGGCAGGCGTACCATCCCGGAGAAGGGTGCGAGCAGCCATGTACCCAACGCAGCCAGCTTCTGTGAGGCGGCGAACCACCTCGGGCTTGAGGCGATGCGGCTGTATATCCCCAGCCCCCGCCTCGCCAGCGGAGACAGGCCTTGGCCCTCGGAAGCCGGGTTCATTTGCCCGCCCTCACGCACGCGCCTCAGCAGCCCGGGCAGGTCGATGTCCACTGGGCAGGCCTCCCGGCATGCACCGCACAGCGAAGAAGCCTGGGCCAGAGGGGCGAGCTCCGGACCGATCAGCGCTCCCGAGATCACTGATCCGATGGGGCCGGGATAGATGCTTCCGTAGGCATGTCCGCCGATCTCCCGGAAGACCGGGCAGGCGTTCAGGCAGGCGCCGCAGCGGATGCAGTAGAGCGCCTCCCGCAGGTTCGAGGCACGCAGCCGCGTGCGCCCATTATCCAGCAGGATCAAGTGACGCCGCTGGCCCTCCAGGGGGCTGTGGATGACCTGGGTATACACCGTCAGCTTCTGCCCGGTGGCGGAGCGGGGCAGAAGGGAAAGCATCAGCGCCAGCTCGTCGAAGTTACGCACCAGCCGCTCGATCCCCATCAGCGCGATATGGATGCGCGGCAGGGTCGTGACCATGCGGCCGTTGCCCTCAT
>CAYMQX010000009.1:0-16568 GCA_964392495.1 uncultured Anaerolineaceae bacterium | reverse complement strand
GTGGAGGCCACGCCGAAGTTCACCCCGCTCAGGCCGATATCTGCGTTGAGGAATACCTGACGCAAGGTGCGCCGCGCCGTGTTCGTCAGCGTGGAAATGTCTTCGGTATAAGGGAGGCCGAGCTTCTCCTGGAAGAGCCGCCCCACGTCCGCGCGCCGCAGATGGACCGCCGGTGTGATGATGTGCGCAGGCCGCTCCCCGCGCAGTTGGACGATGTACTCCCCCAGGTCGGTCTCCACCACGCGATGGCCCACTGCCTCGAGCGCATGGTTGAGTCCGATCTCCTCCGATACCATGGATTTGGATTTGGCGAACAGCCGGGGGGCGGGGCCCGATTGCGCGGCGATATGGAGGATGGCCGCCACCGCTCCGGCTGCATCCGCGGCGCGGTGGACAGTGATGCCATTGGCCTCCGCGTTTCCTGCAAACTCCTCCAGGTAATGGTCGAGGTTCCTGATCGCCTCTGCGCGGATGGCGTGAGCATCCTTCCGGCGGGCAGGCCAATCCGGGAGGGACGCAAAGGCTGTGATGCGCCCGTTGAGCCTCCGCTCCGCGTTGGCGTCCAGCGCCGCCTGAAGATTGCTGTCAAGCAGGGCGCGGTGGATCCGTTCGTGGAAGGTGGACATGACTGAAACTGCCGGTGTTTGGGTTCAGCGGTGGTTGAGGACCTCGGCGATGTGCACCACCCTTTGAGTCTTGCCCTGGCGGTGCAGTCCTCCGGCGATGTGCATCAGGCAGCCCGTATCCGCAGTGACCAGCGTGGGCGCCTCGATCTTTTCCAGGTTCGCGATCTTACGTTTGAGGAATTCCGCGGAAAGTTCGGCATGTTCGATGGAGAAAATGCCCCCGAACCCGCAGCAATCCTGCGACTCGGGCAGCTCGCGGATCTCTGCCCCTCGCACAGCAGCCAGGAGGGTGCGCGGTTGGCGGTCCACACCGATGCCCCGCAGCAGGTGGCAGGACGGATGATAGGCCAGCGGCCCCTCCCAGCGCGCACCCAGGTCCGTCACGCCCAGCCGGTCCACGATGTACTCGGTGAACTCGAAGGTTCGCCCGGCCAGGGCCCGTGCGCGCGGCAGCCAGAGGGGGTCATCGGCGAACAGTTCGGGATAGTTGTGGCGCAGCATGTGCGCGCAGGAGCCGGAGGGGATGACCACGTCGCCCGCCGCGGCCTCGAAGACGCGCAACGTATGCTGGGCGATCGAGCGGGCCTCGGCTCGCAGCCCGGCATTGAAGTTGGGCTGTCCGCAGCATGTCTGGTCGCGCGGGAATTCAACGCTCAGACCCAGGCGGCGAAGGACCTGGACCACCGCTTCCCCTGTCTGGGGGTAGAACGAATCGACCAGGCAGGTGACGAACAACTGCACTGTGGTCATGGGATGATTGTAATCCCCTTTATGCCCTGAGGACAAATGTCCGACTGCGGGTCTCCTTGGAAACCGTACGGCTTGCTTCCGCCTTTTTAAGGGACGGATCCTCATCCGGTGGGGCAACTGCCCTTTCGGTTATTAATCTTTTTGGCCTGGATTGCTGGTATGATTCGGCCCCATGGTCTCATTTCATTCCAAACTTCCCAATCATTTCGACCTTCCGCGGCGGATCAACCGGCTGGGTGAACTGGCCTACAACCTGTGGTGGACCTGGCAGCCGGAGGCCCAACGCCTGTTCGCCCGCATGGACTACGATCTGTGGGAGCGATTGTCGCATAATCCCATCCGGCTCCTGCATGAACTGGGACGTTCCAACCTCAATGAGGCTGCCCAGGATAAGGACTATCTGGAGCGCTATGACCGGGTCTTCAAGGCCTTCGATACATACCTGCTGCAGAAGGATACCTGGTCGGAGCTCGTCCACCCGGAGCTGACCAACCAGCCCATCGCTTACTTCTCGATGGAATACGGTCTGCATGAGACGCTGCCCATCTATTCAGGCGGGCTGGGGGTCCTGGCGGGCGATCACCTGAAGGAGGCCTCCGACCTGGGTCTCCCGCTGGCGGCGGTGGGCATCATGTACGGGCAGGGATATTTTTCCCAGCGCATAACCGAAGACGGCTGGCAGGAAGCCGTCAACAACCCCATGAATTTTTCCGATCTGCCGGTTGTCCCGGTGTTTGGCGAGGATGGGTCCCAGGTGCTGGTCGAGGTGGAGATGCCCGATCGCCTCATCCACCTCCGCATCTGGGAGGTGCGTGTCGGGCGTGTGCCCCTCTATCTGCTCGACTCGAACGTGGAGGAAAATACCGAGGAGGATCGCATCCTCACCGCCCGGCTCTACTGGTCGGACCTGGACAAGCGCATCATGCAGGAAGTCCTGCTCGGCGTGGGCGGGGTGCGCCTTCTGCGCGCCCTGGGATACAACCCCCAGGTCTGGCATATGAACGAAGGCCATGCGGCCTTCCTCATCCTGGAGCGGGCGCGTGAACTGGTGGCTGCCGGTCACAGTTTTGACGAAGCGCTGGAGATGACGCGCGGCCAGAATATCTTCACCACACACACTCCTGTCCCGGCGGGCAACGATGAGTTCCCGCTCTGGCTGGTGGACCGCTACCTGGGCGCCGCCTGGCCTCAGTTGGGCATCACCCGAGACCAGTTCATTGATCTCGCATGTCATCAGATGCCCTGGGGTGAATCCTTCAGCATGGGTGTGCTGGCATTACGCCATTCCGAGGGCCGCAATGCGGTCTCCGAACTGCATGGCCATGTCGCGCGCGGTATGTGGAATTTCCTTTGGCCGGATGTCCAACAGGATGATGTCCCGATCACCTATGTGACCAACGGGGTGCATATTTCCAACTGGATGGCCCGGCGGCTCCAGATCCTGCTGGCGAAATATTTCGGCCCGGACTGGATGAACCACCTGGATGAGCCCGGATTGTGGACCGGATTGGATGCCATTCCTGCCGAGGAGGTCTGGGCTTTGCGCCAGCACCTCAAGCGAAAAATGTCCTTCTACATGCGCGATCGGGTGCGCGACCGCTGGCGAAAAGGCGGCTTCCACCCGGTACAGGTGGTCGCCTCAGGTGTGCTACTCAACCCCTACGCCCTGACCATCGGATTCGCACGTCGCTTTGCGACCTACAAGCGTGCCAGCCTGATCCTTTCGGATGTGGAGCGCTTGTTCGAGCTGATCAACCGTCCCAACCGGCCTGTGCAGATCATCTTTGCAGGCAAGGCTCACCCAGCCGATGATCCCGGCAAACGGCTCATCCAGGATATATACCGCACGGTCAAGCAGGCCGAGAACGGGGGCCGGATCATGTTCCTGGAAGATTACGATATGAACGTGGCGCGTTATTTGGTCCAGGGCGTGGATGTCTGGCTTAACACCCCCCGCCGGCCGCTGGAGGCTTCGGGGACCTCGGGGATGAAAGCCGGCCTGAACGGCGTACTCAATTTCTCCGTCCTGGATGGCTGGTGGCGGGAAGCCTTTAATGGGCGCAATGGCTGGGCGATCGGCGAAGATCGCGAGCCCGATGCTCCGGAGATTCAGGATCCCGCGGATGCCGAAAGCCTCTATGCCACTCTGGAAAACGAGATCATCCCTCTGTATTATGATCGGGATGCCACCGGTGTGCCGCGCAAGTGGATCGATTGCGTCAAGGAATCGATCCGTACTGTGACGCCGCAGTTCAGCACGCGCCGCATGGTCAAGGAATATGTGGAACGTCTGTATGTGCCGGCCCTGTCCCGTCAGCCTGCCAGGCCCCGCGACGTCCCCCGGAAGGCCGAATAATGCTGTGGGGGAATGTCCCCGAGATCGATGTCCGGGAATTGGAGCGCAGGCTGGGATCCGATGAAGGCTTCATCCTGCTGGATGTACGCGAGCCCTGGGAACTGCTGCGCGCCTGCATCCGCGACCCGCGCATGCAGAATGCGCCGCTCAGTCAACTCTCCAGAGAGGGCCTCGCAGCCCTGCCCGGGTCTGCACGGGAACCCAAGGCCCCCATCCTGGTCCTCTGTCATCACGGCGTGCGCAGCGCCCAGGTGACCGGGTGGCTTTCCGGCCAGGGCTGGAAGCAGGTCTTCAGTGTCCGCGGCGGCATCGACGCCTATGCTTCACAAGTGGATCCCGGTGTGGGAGCTTATTGATCCAGCGCAGCATCTCTTAAGAACCAAAAGGCCGGGCAAATTGTCCGGCCTTTTGATTTGGATCGTTGTGTGTACCGCTTATTTGTTGAAAACAAATTGCCCGTTCTTATAGAACAACTCGCCGTCCACCAGGATCTCGGAATCAGTGCGCATGTCGCAGATCATATCCCAATGGATGGCGCTCTTGTTCTTTGAGCCGGTCTCCGGGTACCCGGCGCCGAACGCCATGTGGAACGAGCCGCCGATCTTTTCATCAAAGAGTATCTGGCCTGTGAACTGCTGGATGTCGAAGTTGGTGCCGATGGCAAATTCGCCCAGGTAACGTGAGCCTGCGTCGCTGTCCAGCGTGCGCAGCAGAAAGTCCTGGTTGCGGCGGGCGGTGGCTTTCTCCACCCGTCCGTTGGAAAGGGTCAGTTCGGCGCCCTCCACGCTCGTCCCGCCGTAGTTGGCGGGGTAGGTGAACTTCACCCAGCCGTTGGCTGAATCCTCCACCGGCCCGGTATAGATCTCGCCGTCGGGCATGTTATAAGTGCCAAAGGAGTTCATGAAAGTGCGTCCGGCCACCGAAAGGGTCAGATCCACATTGGGGCCGCGCAGCACCACCTGCTTCCTGTCCTTCATATAGTCCACAGCCGCCTGCTGGCTCTGCTGAACGCTCTTCCAGAAGGCGATCGGGTCGTCCTCCTGGGCGTGCACTGCATGATAGACGAAGTCCTCGTAATCCTTGAGGCTCATGTTGGCTTCCTGGGCGTAGGCTTCGGTGGGGTATTGCGTGGTGACCCACTTGAAGCTGCCTTCCGCGCCGCGCCGGAATTGAGCCTCGGTGATCGGGCTGAGGGCCTTGCTGTGCCGGGTTATCTTTTCAGGGGGAATGTTCGTGGTGCCGCGGGTATTGGTGGCCGAGTGGATGCGGATGCGGCTCTCGAACTGGTCGTAAGCCAGTTTATAGAAGGTGTTGGTGAGTTCGAGTTGGGCGTCTGTGTGGGCGTAAGTGAGATACATTTCCTCCTGGCTGAAGGGCATCAGTCCCGGCAGGCTCATCATCAGGTGTGGGAGCCCGCCCTTTTCCATGATCTGAATGAAGAGCTCGCGCAGCAGTGGCTCGGCGGCGGTGGTCCCTTCCAGCAACACCCGGTCGCCGGGTACGATGCGGGCCGAGTGCTCGACCAGCACCCTGGCGAATTTTTGAACGCGCAGATCGGTCATGAATACGCTCCGCAGGTGGTTTTGTGTCGTTCGGATTTCATTTCGTGCAATCCTGCTGATATTTCCCAACCCGATATGGCAGGACCAGGCAATAATGAAATTTTGAACAAGAAAATTATAACATCTCTTTCTCAGATAAAATTGACACAGGAGATTTGTAATGGTTGACCACCTCTTTACCCCCGATAGCAACCTTTCCACCGCCCATACCCCTCCTGCCTCCTGGTACACCGACCCGGCCATGCTGGAGCTCGAAAAGCAAAAGGTCTTTCGCTCCACCTGGCAGTACGCCGCCTCCCTCGATCTTCTGCGCCTGCCGGGGAATTATGCCGCTGTGGAGGTCAATGGCATTCCGCTGATATTGACGCGCGGTCTGGATGGGTCCTTGAACGCCTTTTACAACGTCTGCCGGCACCGCGCCGGCCTGGTGGCGCGCGGCTGCGGGAACCGCAGGTCGCTGCAGTGCCAGTATCACGGCTGGCTCTATGGGCTGGACGGGAAGCTCCGCAACGCGCCGGAGTTTGATGGAGTGGAGGATTTCAACAAGGAAGACTTTGGCTTGATCCCTCTCCGGTTGGAAAGCTGGGGGCCGTTCGCCTTTGTCAACCTGGACGCCTCCGCTCCGCCACTCCTGGAGGTGCTGGGCCGAATCCCCGAAGAGACCGCCGGGATGGATTTCGAGGCGCTGCGCAAGGTGGAGCGCCGCGATTACATCGTTAACGCCAATTGGAAGGTGTATATCGACAACTACCTGGAAGGCTATCACATCCCGATTGCCCACCCCGGCCTGTTCAGGGAGGTGGACTATGATCGCTACCGGGTGGATACTTTCCGTTATTATTCCTCCCAGTATGCGCCTATCCGTCCGGTCCGGGGCGAGGATTCCGCGGGGCGCATCTTCACCGAACTGCAAGGTGATGAGCAGGCCTTCTACTATTGGATCTTCCCCAACTTCATGCTCAACATCTATCCCGGCAATGTGCAGATCAATATCATCGTCCCCCTCAGCCATGACCGCACCCTGACCGTCTTCGAATGGTATTATGCTGATCCCGGCACGCCCAATAGCTGGAACAACCTTCAGGATGGCATCGACTTCAGCGACAACGTACAGAAGGAGGACATCCAGATCTGCGAGGATGTCTGGCGCAACCTGGAGACGGGCGTGTACCGCCAGGGGCGCTATTCCGTCAAACGCGAGAATGGTGTGCATCACTTCCACAGCCTGATGGCGGAGTTCCTGAGTCGCTAAACCCTGATACTCTCAAAAAGGTTATACTTTCCCCCATGAAGCAGCTTTTACAGAATATGCGCGACGGCAGGGCCGTCGTGGAGGAAGTCCCTGTGCCCTCGCCCCGCAAGGGGATGGCGCTTGTCCGCACCGCTGCCAGTCTCGTCTCGGCGGGCACCGAGCGGATGGTGGTCGAATTCGCGGAAAAATCGCTGGTGGGCAAAGCCCGTTCCCGGCCCGACCTGGTGAAGCAGGTTCTCGACAAAGCCCGGCGTGAGGGCGTGGTGAACACGCTCCAGGCGGCCTTCAACCGCCTCGACCAGCCCATGGCCCTGGGCTACTCCTCGACCGGGACCATTGTGGAACTGGGCGAAGACATGCCAGGCTTCAAGGTTGGAGACAGGGTGGCCTGCGCAGGCGGCGGCTTCGCGGTGCATGCCGAGTATGGCGTGGTCCCGCGCAACCTGCTCGCCCTGCTTCCCGATCATCTGGATTTTGAATCGGCGGCCTTTGCCACGCTGGGATCGATCGCCATGCATGGCTATCGCCTGGCGGAACCGCAGGTAGGCGAGCGCGTGGCTGTGATCGGAATGGGACTTCTTGGATTGCTGGCCGCCCAGATCGCCGCCGCGGGCGGCTGCAAGGTGCTGGGCATCGACCTCGATCCCACGCGCATCGACCTGGCCCGCTCCCTCGGCCTGGAGGCTGTGCTCCGCAGTTCCGCTCCGGAGGCATCCACCTCTTTCACCTCCAACCGCGGCTTCGATGTGGTGCTGATCTGTGCCGATACCCCCACCACCGACCCCGTGGAACTGGCCGGTCTCATCGCCCGAGACCGCGGGCGAGTCGTTGCCGTCGGTGCGGTCGGCCTGACTCTGCCGCGCAAGGTCTATTACGAAAAAGAGCTGTCCTTCATCAATTCCCGTTCCTATGGGCCGGGCCGTTATGATCCATCCTATGAGGAGCGGGGTCTTGATTATCCTGTCGGCTATGTGCGTTGGACGGAAGGTCGCAACCTTGAGTCGGTGGTGGAACTCCTTTCACAGGGCAAATTGAAAGTGACGCCTCTCATCACCCACCGCTTTCCCATTGCAGAGGCTGCGGGGGCATATGAGGTCATCACCGGGAAGCGGCCGGAGCCGTTCCTGGGCGTGCTGCTCACCTATCCCCAAACCGGGAAGGCTCCAGAGAAGAAGATTGTTCTTCCCAGGCCCATTTCCCGTCCCGGTGCGGCGGTCAAGCTCGGCGTTCTGGGCGCTGGCCTGTATGCCAATGCCACCCTTCTGCCCGCCATTAAGGATCAGGAGGGAATCGAGTTGATGGGTATTGCCTCTGCAGGCGGGCTGCACGCGGAGCATTCTGGAAATAAATTCGGCTTTAAGTACGCCGCCTCTTCCGAGGAGGAGGTCCTGAACGATCCCGACATCAACACGGTTGCCATCCTCACGCGTCATGACCTGCACGCGAACCTGGTCCTGAAAGCCCTTGCTGCTGGTAAGCACGTCTTCGTAGAGAAGCCACTGGCCATCAACGTGGAGCAGCTTGTGGCAGTTGAAGAGGCCTTACGCAAGGGGGATCACGTTCTGCTCCTGGTGGGCTTTAACCGCAGGTTCTCGCCCCTCGCGCAGCAGCTCCATGCCGCCCTGAAGGAACGCCGCGAGCCGCTTTACATGCATTTCCGGGTGAACGCCGGTCTGCTGCCTCTCAATCACTGGACTCAAGACCCCGAAGCAGGCGGCGGGCGCATCATCGGAGAGGGCTGCCACTTCGTGGACTTCCTCACCTTCCTGGCGGGTGCCGCGCCCGTCTCGGTCTCGGCCCGCGCCCTGCCGGACGGCGGCAAGTACCGCGAAGACAACGTCTCGATGACCTTTACCTTTCCCGACGGCTCGCTAGGCATCGTGGATTACCTCGCCAACGGCGACAAGGCTTTCCCCAAGGAGCGCCTGGAGGTCTTCTGTGCCGGGCAGGTCGCGGTGCTGGATGATTTCCGCTCCCTTCAGATCACAAAGGATGGCCGCCGGAAAGATACAAAACTTGCCGGACAGGACAAGGGTTGGAAGAACGAGATGGCCGCCTTTGCCCGCACCATCCGCGAAGGAGGCCCTCCGCCGATCCCATATGAGCAGTTGATCGGCGTGACGCAGGCCACCTTTGAGGTTGTGGAGTCGCTCAGGAACCCCGGGAAAAAATGAATTACATCCAGGACCTCCGCCGGCAGGTCGGCCACGCGCCCATCCTGGTTGTGGGGGCATCGGTCTTCACGCTGGATCAGCAGGACCGCATCCTGCTCCTGCTGCGTGTGGATAACGGCTGCTGGGGGCCGCCCGGTGGTGCGCTCGAGCCGGGTGAGGTTGTAGAGGCTGCTGCGGCGCGAGAGACCCTCGAGGAGTGCGGGCTGACCGTGCACAAGCCCAATTTGTATGGCGTGTTTTCCGGAGAAGAGCAGTTCTACCGCTATCCCAACGGGGATGAGGTCCACTTTGTAAACATTGTGTACCTCTGCCGTGATTTCGATGGCGCAATTACGCTCAGCGCCGAGCACACCGACTGGCACTGGTTCCCGCTGGAGGCCCTCCCCGAATCCATCAGCCCGCCCATGATCCCCATCCTCAACCAGTTCGCCGCGGAAGCACAGAGGCAGGCTCTTGAATAACAGCTTAAATCGTATTGTTCGTCTCTCATCCCATCCATGCCGCTCTCGCGCCCGCTGATCCTTTTCAAAGCGCTGAACCAGTTGGGTCCCGGCCCTCTGGCGCTCAATGCCTTATATCGCCTTGGCGTGCGGAGCGGGCATTACCGCCGTCTCGAAGACCGGGCGCTTAAGTACATCGAGAGTCAAAAGCTCCCCGGCCGGATGCAGCCTCTGGTGAAACTGCCCGACCGGAAGGACCTGCTTCAGGTTCTCGGTGAGGACGGGAAGGCTTCCCTGCTGGCAGAAGCGGAAGAGATCATGGAAGGCCGGGTGCGCCTGTTCGGCGCGGAGCCGGTGTCCCTCCAGTTGATCCCGGGTGTTCCACTGCATCATTGGACGCAATACGAGGTACAACCTCAGCTCCTTGCAGGCAAGGTTTCGGCTTTTCAGGATATCAAATTCCTCTGGGAGCCTGTCCGTTTCGGTTGGGCTTATGCGCTCGGGCGTGCCTGGCATTTATCGCAGGATAACGGTTACGCCGCGGCCTTCTGGAAATATTACGAGGAGTTTACCGCCGGCAGCCCTGCCTGCCTTGGCCCGCACTGGATGAATGGGCAGGAGGTCGCCCTGCGCATGATGGCCTTGATCTGGGCGGGGCAGGTCATGGAGGCCGCTCCCTCTTCCACGCCGGAGAGGCGCGCTGCCCTGCTCTGTTCCATCTCACAACACGCCGCACGCCTGCCGCATACGCTCATCTATGCGCGCTCGCAGAACAACAATCACCTCATAACGGAAGCTGCCGGGCTTTATACCGCCGGTCTTGCACTGGGGAACACCGCCTGGAGGTCCTTGGGTTGGAAGTGGCTGAATTGGGCGCTCCAGCGCCAGATCAGTGGTTACGGGGAGTATATCCAGCACTCCAGCAACTACCACCGCGTCATGCTTCAGACTGCCCTCTGGGTGGATTCCACCCGGGATATGCCCTGGCCTCATCCCACCCTGCAATCCCTGGAGCGAGCCGCGCACTTTCTCTTCTCGATGCTCGACCCTGTCACTGGTCATGTTCCGAACCTGGGCGCAAATGACGGTGCGTTGATCCTTCCACTCAGTTCAACGCCCTTTGCGGATTTTCGTCCCACTGTGCAGGCGGCCGCGCGAGCTTTTCTCAAAACCCAGATGCCCTCCGGTCCCTGGAATGAAACCGCCCTCTGGCTGGGTCTGCCACCCGCCTCCCGCACCTATGAGCCGGAGCATTACCTCAGCGACAACCTCCGCGGTCATGAATCCTGGGGAAGCCTGCGCGCCTCGCGCTTTCCCAGCCGTCTCGGTCATATGGACCAGCTCCATCTTGACCTGTGGTGGCGCGGAATGAATATCGCCTGCGATGCCGGCTCCTACTTGTATAATGCCCCGCCGCCCTGGGATAATCCGCTTGTCTCCACACGCGTGCACAATACGGTAACCGTGGATGGCCGCGACCAGATGACCCGCGGCGGCCGTTTCCTGGCGCTGGATTGGTTCCCGGCCTATTCGAGGGCAAGCGTGGAGAGCAACCCCACGGTCCTTCAGAAGATGATCGCCTGGCATCGGGGCTATCCCGGCCTCCTGCATGAGCGCAGCGTGACGGTCCGCAGCGGAGACCGCTGGCTGATCGAAGACAGCTTGACGCCACGCGGCTCCGCCTCCCATACCTATCGCCTGCATTGGCTCCTCCCCGATTGGGAGTTGGAGGCCCGCGACCAGCAGCAGGTGACGCTCCGCCTGAATTCCCCGTTCGGATGGATCACGCTGACCCTGGCGGCCTCGGAAGAGGGATCTCGCGTCGAGTCCTCCTCACCCCGGCTTACCATTGTCCGCGCCGGCGAATTGACTCATGGGCGGGGTGAGGTCCAGCCATGGGAGGGTTGGGTTTCCCCCACCTATGGGGTTAAAATCCCTGCATTATCGATTGCGTTGGAGATCACCTCCAGCCGGACTGTCATTTTTAGGACCGGATTCAGTTTCCCCACCTAGAGCACATCGGGCGGGGAAGCCGGATCGAGGAGAGAGACCATGCGAGTCCGTGCCGCTGCGATCCTGATCGAGCATGACCAGGTGGCACTCATCGAGCGCCATCGTTCAGGCAGACATTACTTTACCTTCCCGGGGGGAGGTGTGGAAGAGGGGGAGAGCCCGGTGCAGGCGGTTGTTCGCGAAATGGAGGAGGAAACTGGGCTGCGCGTAGTCGTGCAAAGGAAACTTGGGGAAGCATGGTTCCATGGCAACCGTCAGGAATATTTCCTTGTGAGCACCGTCGGCGGAGTTTTTGGCACCGGCCTCGGTGAGGAATACCAGCCTGCTCCTGCGGAAAAGATGCGCTCCTTTGGCAGCTACCGGCCTCTATGGATGCCTCTTGCAGAATTACCGGATCATCATGTGCTTCCTGTGGAGGTTGCTGCACTGGTGTTCCGCTCCAGTGAGGAGGGCTGGCCCGCTGAACCCTTCGAAATCCAGGAGACTGTTCCCTGAATATTGCGTGACAACCCATGCACATCCTGATCATCCACCAAGCCTTTGCCTCTCTGGGCGAACCCGGAGGCACGCGCCATTACGAGCTTTCGCGCTATCTGGTCAAACGCGGGCATCGCGTCACGGTCATTGCCAGCCCGGTCAGTTATATCACCGGTGGGACCACGAGCCCGGAGTCCGACCTATTGGAAGGGGTGACGGTCCTGCGCTCCAGTGTTTACCGTGCCCATCACAAATCCTTCATACACCGGATGCTGGCTTTCTTCTCGTTCATGCTCTCATCCTTCCAGACAGGCCTGGGCGTGAAGGATGTCGATCTCGTCTGGGGAACCTCGCCGCCCATCTTTCAGGGCTTCACTGCCTGGTTGCTGGCAAGGCTTAAAGGGGCAAAATTTCTTTTCGAGGTCCGGGACCTTTGGCCGCAGTTCGCCATTGCGGTGGGGGTGCTGAAGTCACCTTTGCTTATCCGCCTCTCCGAGCGGCTGGAGAGCTTCCTTTATCGCTCCGCGGACCGGGTGATCGTCAACAGTCCGGGCTATGTTTCGCATGTGGAGCGCCGCGGCGGGCGCCGCGTAGAACTGGTCCCCAACGGTGCGGATCCTTCCATGTTTGACCCCTCCGCGCGCGGGACAGAGTACCGTCTTGCGCATGGGCTTGCAGAAAAGTTCGTGGTGATGTATGCCGGCGCGCATGGCATGTCCAACGATCTGGATATGGTGCTGGAGGCTGCCCGCCTGCTGCAGGACCTGGCCCGGGTGCAGATCGTATTGGTGGGGGATGGCAAGGAGAAACCGGCCCTGCAGAAACAGGCCGCCGCCCGGGGCCTCTCCAATGTGAGCTTTTTGCCACCGGTGCCGAAATCCGGCATGTCCGAGGCGCTTGCAGCCGCCGATGCCTGCCTCGCCATTCTGAAACCGCTTGAAGAATACAAGACAACCTATCCCAACAAGGTCTTCGACTATATGGCCGCGGGCCGCCCGGTGGTCCTTGCCATCGACGGCGTGATCCGGGATGTGGTGGAGGCTGCAGGATGTGGATTCTTTGCACAGCCTGGCGAACCGGCCGCGCTGGCCGGGGCGATCCGGAAACTGGCTGCCGATCCCGATGCGAGCCGCAGTATGGGCCTCTCGGGTCGGCGATATCTGGAGCAGAATTTCAGCCGCGAGCAGATGGCTGCCAGGCTGGCGGCATTATTGGAAACCATGGTTCAGGCCTGAGGCCTGTTCCCTGAGGGAGAGACCATGATAGAAGTGATCGATCTTGCCCGGAAGTTCAGCCTTTTCAGCGAGCACTGGCAGCCGAAGATCGTTGGGGAGCTTAATGATGGTTACATAAAGCTGGCCAGGCTGCACGGCGAGTTCATCTGGCACCAACACGAGGCCGAAGACGAGCTGTTTCTGGTGATCCAGGGGACTCTCGTCATCCGCCTGCGCGAGGCTGAGCTGACCATCCAGCCGGGTCAATTTGTCATCATTCCCCGCGGTGTGGAGCACCAACCTTATGCCGCGCAGGAGGTCCAGGTGATGTTGTTGGAGCCGAAGACCACCCGGAATACCGGTGACGTGCAGGACGAGCGCACCATTGAAGCCGGCTGGATCTAAGCCGTGAGGTCAACCCCTGTCTTCAGGTCGAACAGGTGTTGATGTAATTACCACGGTTCCGGGGGAACATTTGCTTTTTGGTTCACGTCCTGAGCGCAAGTCCCGTCTTGTTCTCTCAGGAGGAGAACCATGAACACCCGAACCACTGTCTTTTTTTCGTTGATCGCCCTTGGTGCGATCCTGCTTGTCGCCTGTGGAGCCCCCGCCGCGCCCGCCACCCCGGCTCCTGCTGCCACCATGATGGTCCCCATGGAATCCTACGGTTACGCCGAACCGCAGAACATGGAGGCCTCCGGTGCGCCCTCGGCCGCTGAACAGCCCGCCGCGGACGCAAGCAAAGCCCTGGCCTTCCCGACCGCCGGGGTTATCAATACCGGCCAGGAGCCCTCTGCCGGCAATCCCGCGGCCGGGCGCATGATCATCAAGAACGCCGACATGCGCCTGATGGTCGAGGACACCGATGTTGCCATTGACCGCACCACGCAGATGGTCGGCGACCTGGGAGGCTATATCGTCAGTTCGCGCAGTTGGGTCCAGGCCTACTACGAGTACAACTTGAAATATGCCACCCTCACCATCGGTCTGCCCGTGGGGCAGTTCGAGCGTGGTCTCACCCGCCTGCGCGCCCTCTCGGCCCAGATCCTCGATGAGACCGCCTCCGGTGAGGATGTCACCGACCAGTATGTTGACCTCGAGTCCCAGGTCGCCAACCTGGAGGTCACCCGCGAGCGCATTAAGACCTTCCTGGATGATGCCAAGACCGTGGACGAGGCCCTGCGCATCAACCAGCAGCTCTCGGATATCGAGCGCCAGATCGAGCAGATCAAAGGTCAGATCAACTATCTGCAGGATCGCTCGGCCTACTCCACTATCACGGTGAACTTCGAGCCGAAACTACCCGAGTTGAGTGTTACCCCCACCCCCACTCCCAACCCCTGGACACCTGCCGACACCTTCAAGGACGCCCGGAAGACCGTTACCCTCGCCTATCAAGGCATCGCAGATTTCCTGATCTGGTTCGGCGTGGTGCTGGTGCCGATCTTCCTGCCTCCGGTTCTCATCATCTGGGGCCTGTTCAGGCTTTTGCGCCGCCGCACGGTCAAACAAGGATAGGTCCTTAATAAAAAAAACGCCCTCACTGGCCTCCGGTGAGGGCGTGGATCTATCCCATCCTGCCTGTGATATAGGCCTCGGTAAGTTCCTTTTCCGGGCGGGTGAACAGGCTTTGGGTGGGGCCGAACTCCACCAGTTCTCCCAACCAGAAGAGCCCGGTATGGTCCGAGACGCGCGCCGCCTGCTGCATATTGTGCGTCACGATCACGATCGTGTAATCCTTCTTGAGCTCCGCGATCAGTTCTTCCACGTGCAGGGTCGCGATCGGATCCAGGGCGGAGGTGGATTCATCCATGAGGATGACCTCCGGTTCCATGGCAATAACCCGCGCGATACACAGCCTTTGCTGCTCACCCAGCGACAGGCTCAGGGCGTTTTCTGTCAGGCTGTCCTTCACTTCATCCCACAGCGAGGCCCGCTTCAGACTGCTCTCTACAAGCGCGTCCAACTGCTTTTTTCCTTCCACCCTGCCCATCACGCGCGGGCCAAAGGCCACATTGTCATAGATCGATTGGGGAAAGGGGTTGGGTTTTTGAAATACCATGCCCACCCGCTGCCTCAGGGTCACCACGTCCAGTTCGCTGTGGTAGATGTCCTCCCCGTTGAGCAGAATCCTGCCTTCCACGCTCGTATCCGCGATCGTATCGTTCATGCGGTTCAGGCAGCGCAGGAAGGTTGACTTGCCGCAGCCGGATGGACCGATCAGCGCGGTCACATGCTGCGGTTCGATCTCCAGACTGATGTTTGAGAGAGCGCGCGAGGCGCCGTAGTAGAAATTCAGCTGCTCCACGCTGAAGGCGGGTTGGGCCATAAAAGGGATTCTATCATCATTGCGATATAATCGAGCCAATGACGCACTTCGCGCGCCGGATCGGACTGGCACTGATCTTTTTTCTCTTCATCGTTGGCTGTGCTGTGCCAGGGTCCTCTCAAAATCCTCCCCAGGACTCGCTGTCCTATATTGAAAACAAAGGGTCCGATACCATCGTGAACCTGGCGCTTGCCTGGGCCGAGGAATACCAGCAGGAAAACCCCGCCGTGCGTATCTCGGTCACGGGAGGCGGCAGCGGGACCGGCATCGCCGCCCTGATCAATGGCACGGTGGATATCGCCAACGCCTCCCGGCAGATCAAGCCGGAAGAGGTGGCCGAAGCCCGGTCTTCGGGTGTGGACCCTGTGGAGTTCGTCATCGCCCGCGACGCCATCGCAGTCATTGTCAACCCCTCGAATCCGGTCTCCCGGTTGACCCTCCAGCAGATCTCCGATATCTACAGCGGCAGGATCAACAACTGGCGCGAGGTCGGCGGAGAGGACCGTCCCATCGTGCGCCTATCCCGCGAGACCAACTCCGGCACCCACGTCTACTTCCTTGAGACGGTCCTGCGCCTGGGCCAGGCGGATAACAAGACCCTTTTTGCCATGGATACGCTACTGCTTCCCTCCTCCGAGGGCATTGTCTATGAGGTCCGGCAGAACCCCAACGCCATTGGATATGATGGGTTGGGATATGTCCCTCACGACCTCAAGATGATCGCCATTGCGCGCCGGCAGGGCGATCCCTACAGCCTGCCTTCCGCGCAGAGTGTGAATGACGGTTCCTATGCGGTGGCGCGTGACCTGTATATGTACACCGCCGGTGAGCCGGCCGGCGTTGTCAAGGCGTATCTTGATTGGATCCTTTCGCCCGCCGCTCAGGAGATCGTAACAAGGCTGGGCTTTGTACCGGTGAAGTGAGCCGGATTATATGGGTGGGAGATCTGACAGGGCTTATGGATAAAAATGGAAAAAACTCTTAACTGGCGTGAATTTGTCATCACCCGTCTGATCCGGGCTTCGGGCTACTCGGCCATTCTCTTTGTAGCCTTGATCTTCTTTTTCCTCCTGCGCGAAGGTCTCCCGGCGCTCACCGAAGTCCCCCTCGGGGATCTGTTCAGCCTGCGCTGGTATCCCATCGAGAATTATTTCGGGATCCTGCCGCTTGTCACCGGCTCGCTCATTGTGACCGTGGGAGCGACCCTGATCGCCGTGCCCTTTGGCATCGGGACGGCCGTCTATATCTCCGAGATCGCGCCGCGCTGGATGCGCGAGATCCTCAAACCTCTGGTCGAGCTGCTTGGCGGTCTGCCCTCGGTCGTGTTGGGTTTCATCGGCATCCTTGTCCTCTCACCCTTCCTGCGTTCCTTCCT
>CAYMQX010000008.1:0-20755 GCA_964392495.1 uncultured Anaerolineaceae bacterium | reverse complement strand
TCCAGCTATAACCTGCCCGCCGTCATGGACGGCAATATCGAGCAGTTCATCGAGGAGCTTTCCACGCGCGATGAAGCCGACCGGCTGGCCGCCACCGGCGAAGGCGTGGACGACGAATAAACTTCGGCCTGTTCCGATCAGGCAGGGACCTTCGGAGTTCACATGAGAGAAAGCCGGCTCTTTCCCGCCCTGCGCATCCTGGCTGTTTTACTTGTGGTCGCAATTGCCTGGGGGCTGCGCGCGCATGCCGTCGAGCGGCTTCCGATTGACTATGATGAGGACGATTACCTGCGCGCCGGTCAGGAGTATGCCGCCCTGATCCGCTCCGGTGACTGGTCCGGTTTCATGCAGGCCAACTATCGCCCCGAGCACCCACCCCTCGCCAAGATACTCATCGGCATAAGCCTCCTCTCCGCCCCCGAAAAACCCCTCACACTCGAAGCCGCCACCACCGCCGAACCCAACAAGTACCTGCCCTCCGTCCTTGTCCGCCCCGCCCGCACCTGGATGGCGGTTCTGGGAACTGTGACGGTCGCCCTCCTTGCGCTTCTCGATCCATTGGCAGGCCTGGCCCTCGCCGCGCATACCTTCACCATCAAATATGTATCCCAGGTCATGCTGGAGGCGCTGCCTGCCCTTACCAGCCTGCTCTGCGTGCTTTCCTACCTGCGCTGGAAAAAGTCCTCCGCGGTCCGCTTCAGCAGTTGGTTGGCTCTTTCCGGCTTCTTCCTCGGCCTGACCGCCGCATCCAAATACCTCTACTGCGTCGTTGGCATCGCCATCCTGGTGGATTGGTTCCTTGACCGCCGGGAACGCCCCGCTCCATCGCCTCTCCCCCTTCTCTTCTGGGGACTTCTGGGCGTGGCGGTCTTCTTCGCCGCCGATCCCTACCTTTGGCCCGACCCCATCGGTCGTCTGCGAGAATCGGTTTTTTACCATGCAGGTTACGCCAGCGGCGCCGCCGAGGTACAGAATGCCTCCTATCCGGCGTGGCAGCCTTTTTACTGGCTGTTCTTCTCTCCCTACTGGTGGCATAAGGGCGTTTTTCTCTTCCCCTTCGATCTCGTGATCACGATCCTTGCCGCCCTCGGTCTCAATCGTCTTTGGGAGCGCAGCCGGGTATTCGCCCTCTGGTTGGGGATCGCCCTGTTCTTCCTTCTCATCTGGCCCACCAAATGGCCGCAGTATGTCGTGACCCTCAGCGTTCCACTTTCGCTGGCCGCCGGATATGGGATCCGCTCGCTCTGGGAGGATCTGGCAGCCGGGTGGCGGACGCGCCGCATCCTCGAGCGCAGCGAGCTGCGCCGCGCCCTGCCCTGGCTCGTGCCGGGGCTGATCGCCTTCGCGATCTTCACCCTCCTGCCACTCGTCTTCCAGTTCGGCGTCTCCATGACCGACTTCAATTCCAGTTCCATCCGCGATGGCTTCAACGGCGGGCTTTGGCGCGCCATCTCCCAGGGACTATCCGGCCATGTGGAGCGCGTCATCGCGGATATCGGTGTGCGCCCGAACAAGGTCCAATTCACAGGGCTGACCTCCTACCCACTCGCCCTGGATTACATCAACCAGAACGGCATCCTGTTCTTCGACCTGTTCTGGACGGTCCTTTCGGTTTTACTGCAGGGGGCAATGGGCCTCGGCGTGGCCCTGCTGCTGTGGCAGCGCGGCGTGCGCCTGGGTAAATTCTGGCAGGCGCTCTTCATCCTCCCCTGGGCCATCCCCGAGATGATCGGCGCGGTCATGTGGTTCAATATTTTTCAATTCGACTCGGGATGGCTGGCGCTGGCCGCCGCCAGGTTCGGCTCCAGCTCATGGGTCGGTTCCTTCTATGCCGCCCTGGGCAGCAGCAACAGCCTGTGGCTGGTGGCTTTCCTGCTTCCCGGCGTCTGGTATGGCTTCCCCTTTATGATGCTGGCCTCCAGCATAGGGCTGAAGGCGCTCCCCCGTTCCGTGTCCGAGGCTGCCGCCCTCGACGGAGCCACATCCTGGCAATCCTTCCGGTTCGTCACCTGGCCGCTGCTCCTGCCGCTCCTCGTCCCTGCCCTGATCGTGCGCGCCATCTTTGCCTTCAACCAGTTCTACCTCTTCCAAGTCTATGGCTACGGGGATGCCACCCTGGCGGCGATCTCCTACAACATCTTCAACCCCAACAGCGGTTTTGGTCCCAACGGCGGGCAGTTTGCTTTCTCCGCGGTCCTCAACATCCTCACGGTGCTTTTCCTGGTTGTATTCGTGATGCTTTTCAACCGCTGGAGCCGTGCCAGCGAAGGAGTAGCCTATGCGTAAAATAACGCCCGCCCGTCATGTATTCACGCAGGCGCTTCTGCTGGTGGTGGGCTTTTTCGTGATCCTGCCCATCTGGGGAATGGTGCGTCTGGCCTTTGACGGTTCGCTAAAAGGCCGTCCCACCGAGTTCCGCCTCCTGCCCAAAGTATGGTCCTTCGACGCCTTCCTGCGGGTTCTGGACCGGCCTTACCAGTCGGTGGATTTCTCGGTCCTTCTGAAAAACAGCCTGCTGGTCTCCCTTGCCGCGGCGCTGATCGCCATCCTGCTCGGTATCAGCCTGGCCTATGCCTTCGCGCGCTTCCGCTTCCCGGGGCGGCGGACAGGGCTGTTCATCCTCCTGCTCACCGCGGTCCTGCCCCTGGTGGCCTTTATGACGCCGCTCTACATGATCCTCAGCATGCTCAAGCTGCGCACCACACTGATGGGGCTCATTCTCGTCTATGCCGCCTTCGGGATGCCCTTCTGTGTGTGGAACATGCGTGCCGCCTTCCAATCCATTCCCAAAGAGCTGGAGGAGGCCGCCTTCCTGGATGGAGCCGACGACCTGACCACCTCTCTGCGCATCAGCCTTCCGCTGGCCCTCCCCTCCATCGCCGTCGCCGGGCTGATCGCCTTCCTCATGGCCTATTCCGAGTTCGCCCTCGGCTGGCTGTTCGTGGAGAAGGCCGGCAATGTCACGCTCGCCATGGCCCTGTATGCCATCTTCAACAACCAGTTCGTAAGCGGCGCGCAGCCCTGGAGCTACCTCGGCTCGCTCTCCATCATCATGTCCATCCCCGTGATCGTGATCTTCCTTCTGCTTCAGCGCACCCTGCTCGAGCGCATGATGTTCGGAGAAATGTCGTGAACATTGCCGGGCAGCTGGAAGCCCTGTCCGCGCGCCTGCTGGGGGATTGGCCCTACCTGGATGCGCAGTTGATCGTGGCGCATGTCCTGGAGAAACCCCGCACCTGGGTGCTGGCCCATACCGAGCAGGACCTTGCTCCCGAACAGCTCGCAGCCATCGAAGCCTGTGCCGTGCATTTGGAAGCCGGCACACCCCTTCCTTATGTGCTCGGTCACTGGGAGTTCTTCGGACGCGATTTCTCCATTACCCCCGATGTTCTCATCCCCCGCCCCGAGACCGAGACCCTGGTGGAGGGCGCCATCCGCTGGCTGCAAGCCTCTCCCGAACGCCGGACCGTTGCCGATGTGGGCACCGGTTCCGGGGCCATCGGTGTGACTCTGGCAGCACATGTCCCCGGGCTCTACATACTTGCCACCGACCTCTCGCTCGCGGCCTTGCGCGTGGCGCGCTGCAATGCCATCCGCTTCGATATCGACCGGCATATGGATTTCCTGGCCTGCGACCTGCTTCCGCCTCATCACGCCGGCCTTCCCACTGATCTGCACTTTGATCTGATCTGCGCCAACCTCCCCTACATCCCCACGGCCACGCTGAAATCCCTCAAGGTATTCGGCCGTGAGCCTGCACTGGCCCTGGATGGCGGTCCCGACGGCCTGGGGCCGCTTCGCCGGCTGCTCTCCATCGCCCCCGACTGGCTGGCCCCGAACGGCCGCATCCTGCTGGAGATCGAGGCTACCATGGGTGTCCGAGCCCTCTCCCTGGCTTATGACCTCTTTAATGAGGCCGAGATCCGCCTGCACCAGGATCTGACCGGCCGCGATCGCCTTTTAGAGATCCAGCTCTGATGGACACGCTTCGGCTGCCTGCACGTGAGCGCACCTCGCTTACACGCGCCCTTTCCATACTGCGCGGCGGCGGGTTGGTCGCCTTTCCCACGGATACCGTCTACGGCGTGGGCGCGCTGGCCTTTGACGGAGCCGCAGTGGAATCCATCTACGCTGCCAAGCAGCGTCCCGTGGAGAAAGCCATCCCTGTTCTGCTCTCCAGCGTGGAGGAACTGCACAAGGTCGCAAAGACCATCCCCCCGATGGTACGCCGTCTTGCCGTGATGTTCTGGCCCGGCCCCCTCACGATGATCCTCCCCAGGCTTCCCTCGCTCCCCACGGCCGTTTCCACCACCGCCAACGTGGCGGTGCGGGTTCCCGATCATCCCGCCGCCCTCGCCCTCCTTTCCAGGGCCGGACCGCTGGCCGTGACCTCCGCCAACCTTTCCGGGCAGCCCAGCCCTGATACCGCCGAGGAGGTGCTTAGGCAGCTCAACGGACGCATTCCCCTCCTCCTGGATGGCGGTAGGACACCCGGCGGGGTCCCCTCCACGCTCGTGGATTGCACCGGCCGCGAGCCGGCCATCCTGCGCCCCGGCCCCATCACTCTGCCGGACCTTCGCAAGGCCCTGGATGGAATATAGCCCCTGCAGTTTCTTTCTTTGAACAGCCTTCCATCCTGAAGAATGGATCTGGCGCTGAAAACCGCGCCTCATATCCGCGGGACGTTTTTTGGTCGAATGTCAATAAAAAACGGCCCTGTACGGGACCGCAGGGCCGGAAACTCTCATTTTTCTTTTATTCCTGGCTCAGAGTGCTTTAAAGTGCGTGGATATAATGTAATTGCATTCTCCTCTTCAAACCCCGTACGGATCTGGGCCGGTCCGAAACGGGGTTTGGGTTTTTAATCCGCCGGGAGAGGCCAGGTCGGGCGCACATCCTCATCCAGCCCGGAGACATGTCCAAGCGCATAACGGTAATATCCCGCCGCAGCCACCATGGCAGCGTTGTCAGTGCACAGCGCCAGCGGCGGGATATGCACCTTAAACTCGGACTGACCCTGGAATGCTTCCCGCAGGGCGCGGTTGGCCGAAACGCCCCCCGCCACCAGAATCTCCCTGGCTCCGCTCTCGCGGGCGGCCTGCATGGTTTTTGTAAAAAGAACGTCCACCACTGCAGCCTGGAATCCCGCCGCCAGGTCTGCCACAGGCAGCGGCATCCCCGTCTTCTGGATCTCCTTCACCTGGTTCAGCACCGCGGTCTTTAATCCACTGAAGGAAAAGTTCCAACTTCCCTCCAGCCAGGCGCGCGGGAATTTAAAGCGCCTGGGGTCGCCTGTTTCAGCCGCCGACTGGATCGCCGGGCCGCCCGGGTATCCCAACCCCAGCGTGCGCGCCACCTTGTCAAAGGCCTCCCCTGCCGCGTCATCCAGTGTGGCGCCCAAGCGGCGGTAGGTCAGGTGATCGGTCATCAAGTTCAGCTCGCTGTGCCCGCCTGAGACCAGCAGCGCCATGAGTGGGAATTGCGGCGTGGACGGGGCGCTCTCCCCTGCCTTGTATACCCAGGCGGAGTAAATATGCCCCTCCAGGTGGTTCACGCCCACCAGAGGCACACCCAGACCCACCGCCAGCCCCTTGGCTGCGTTCATCCCCACCACCAGTGACCCTGCCAGCCCCGGCCCGCGCGTGACCGCCACGACATCCACTTCGTTGAGGGAAAGATGCGCCTGGGCCAACGCCTGCTCCACCACCGGCACGATCGCCAGCACGTGCTGGCGCGAGGCCACCTCCGGGAAGACCCCACCGAAGCGCGCGTGCACCTCCATCTGTGAAGCCACCACCGAGGAAAGCAGCGCCCGGCCGTTCTCGATGATCGCGCAGCCGGTCTCATCGCAGGAAGATTCGATCGCCAGGATACGGGCAGGTTTCAGTTCAGCCATCTTTCCCAACCGTTCATTTTTTCCAGTTCCTCATCGGCAGGACGAAGTCGTAAGGGTATTCCGCCAGGACCTCCATGCGCCCGTCAGGACGCACCCACAGCGTATCCTCGATGCGGAATCCCATGCCCTTTTCCGGGTAGTACAGGCCTGGTTCCGAAGTGACCACCACGCCGGGGGCAAGCCGGTGGTCCTCACCGACCGTCAACCCGCTGAAGGGCCTTTCGTGGATGTTGATCCCCACCCCATGGCCCAGGCTGTGGATATATCCCTCCAGCAGTTGGCCGGGATGGCTCAGGGGGGTCTTGTGCCCCTTGCTCTCGAAATATTCACAGGTCATGCGCTGGTAATCCTTGAAGGGCACATTCAGGTCGAAGTTCTCCATCAGCCGGTCAAAGATTTCCTTTACCTGACCATACAGCTCCAGCGCCTCCGGCGTGGCATAACCCAGGCTCCAGGTACGCGTAAAATCATAGAAATAGCCTCCACCCGCCTCTGCCGGATAGATGTCATACACGATCGTCTTGCCCAGACGCATCAGGTCTTCATCCGTCCCGACCGAGTGCGGTACACCCGCGTCCCTTCCGAGTGCGAAGATGAAACCCTCCGGCAGTTCTGCCCCTCGCTCGGCGATCCACAGCCGAATCTTCTGCTTGACCTCGCCCAGCTTGAGCGGCTCACCCTGCTCATTGAGCAGGACCTCGTCTTCACCCACCTGCCGGGATGTCAGATATTCGGCGGTCAGCCTCACCACCTCGGTCGTGATCCTGCCCATCCTGCGGATGCGTTCGACCTCCGACTCTTCCTTGGTCTCCATGGCGCGGATGAAGACCGAGTCCATCGAGGCCTCGCCCACCCACTCGACCTCCGGTATCAGCCTCTCCAGATCTTTCAGGAGCGCCCATGCCATGTTGATCTCCATCTGCCCATAGATGCCCACCCTTCCCTGTGTAATGCCCGCTGCGTTCAGGATGCGTTGGAAACGCAGCGCCTCCGCCCGGACTGGATCACCCCCGGCCTCCTCAAGCAGTTCCTGCATGGGCGCCACCATCAAGGTACCGGTCGGCAGGCCTGTGCGGGCGGCTTCATCGCGTTCCATGGGATTGCAGAAGATTGTGGGCGTCTCCCCGCGTTTTTTGATGAGCAGAGCGAAACTGATATGCCCGCCGCCGGTCAGGTAATACATGGGCGGATTGTGCTCGGCTGCACCGAGCACCACCAGCGCGTCCAGCTTGCGGGCTTCCATGAGGGCATCCAGGTCAGGTTTCATTTGAGTCCTTTTTCAGTGTGATTTTCAAGCTCTCAGTGCGTTCTTCAGCCCTACCAGCAGCGCGCCTTCCTGATCGGGGCGCACCGTGCGCGGGTCGAGCAGCACCTGGTCGTCGGCGGTACGGGCAATGATGGGCGGGTTTTGTTTCCGCAGGCTCGCAAGAAGCCTGTCCGGCGAGCGTACCTCCAGAGCCAGCAGAAAGGTGGGCAGGCCCTCCCCGGGCAGGCTTCCGCCTCCCACAGTGGATTCGCCTTCGATCACGCTTCCCCGCCCAATCTCCAATCGCCAGGCATTGGCGCGGCCTTGCACCTGCTTGGGCGTGAGCGAGAGCATCCGGTAGATGGGGATCTCGCGCTCCACCTCATCCAGCAAGTAATGCAGCAGCGTGGCGGAAAGGCCTGCCAGCGTGGTCTTATCGGCGCGCACAGCCCGCGCCAGAGGGTGTTTCTTCAGTTTCGCGATCAAGTCGCTCCGCCCGAGGATGATCCCGGCCTGTGGGCCTCCCAGCAGCTTGTCACCTGAAAAGCACACAAGGTCCGCGCCCGCCGCAAGAGATTCTCCCACGGTCGGTTCATGCGCCAGCCCGTAGCGGGCGGTATCCACCAGCGCGCCGGAGCCGAGGTCATCCATGAACGGCACCTGGGCCTCATGCGCCGCCGCGATGATGCTCTCCAGCGGCGGCTCCTCGGTAAAGCCTATGATCCTGAAATTGGAGCGATGCGCGCGCATGACCATCGCGGGCCGGGCCTCCAGCGCCTCCTGGTAATCTTCAAGATGGACGCGGTTCGTGGCGCCCACCTCCACCAGCCTGGCGCCCGATTGTTTCATCACATCCGGCATGCGGAACCCGCCGCCGATCTCGACCAACTGCGTCCGCGCAATAACGACAGCCCGGCGCCGCGCCAGCGCCGTAAGCACCAGCAGCAGCGCCGAGGCATTGTTATTGACCACCATCGCCGCTTCTGCGCCCGTCAATTTCCGGATCTGGGATTCCGCGTGCAGCAGGCGCGAACCGCGCCCGCCTTTTTCCAAGTCATATTCCAGCGTGGAATAGCCACGCGCCACGGCCTCCATCGCATGCAGGGTCGCCTCACTGAGCGGTGCACGTCCCAGGTTGGTGTGCAGGATGACCCCCGTCGCATTGATAACCGGTACCAGTGTGGAGAGCACCCAGCCTGCCAGGCGGCTTTCCGCCGAGGCCAATATCTCATCTACCGGGGGAACCCTGGGCCTTTCATCTTCTTCGGATACACGCACAGACTTGAATCCTGCACGGATCTCGGCCAATTCCTCCCGCAGCGAGTCCAACGTCAGCGGGCGGCCGTAGCGGGCGATCAATTCAGCCGCCGTCCGGGTTTGCAGGAGGCGTTCCACCGAGGGGATGCTACGCTGAGTCGTCATTTCCTACAGGCGCTTTCCAACGCGCCTTCTCGCGCAGGCGCAGGAGGTATTCTGCTGCGATCACGCCTCCCGCCAATCCCAGCCAGACCCACAATGAGACCAGCCTGCCGAGCTGCAGCCAGGCGAGCGTGGCACCGTACACTCCCACCCACAAGGCCTCGCGTACAATTACGTTCGATTCAACGGGAGGGTCGGAAACGAAGCGGCGGTTGAGCAGATATGCAAAGGGCAGCGCCGTTCCCGTGAGCGCCATGACCCACAGGATGAAGAAGGCCAGCCGCGCCGGGACGAACGGCAGCGTGAAGTTCCACAGCAGCGCCAGGCCGCCCCAACCGGCCGCGGCCAGCAGGATCGCCTGGATCAAATACGAACGAAAACCGGGCTGTTCATTCATTGGATGAATTATACTCTCAGCAAAAGGATTACATTCCTGGGAAAACAGCATGAACGTCTCTGAAGCCATTCGCACAAGGCGCGCCATACGCAAATTCACGGACCAGCCTCTCACGGAGGCTGAGGTCCACGCCATCTTGAACGCCGGACGGCGATCGCAGTCCTCCAAGAACGATCAGGGCTGGCAGTTCATCGCCATCCGCTCCCGACCCACGCTGGAGGCGCTCTCGCAGTACGGCACATGGGCCGGCCACCTTGCGGGCGCTGCCCTGGCGGTCGCCATCCTCACCCCCGACCCGACGGCAAAGTTCCAGGTTATGTTCGATGCGGGGCAGGCCGCTGCCTGTATGCAGCTTGCCGCCTGGGAGCTGGGGATCGGTTCCTGTCCCGCCTCCATCTACGAGCCTGAAAAGGCGCGCCTCCTCCTGCGCTTCCCCTCCGAATGGCACCTGCGCATCGCCATCTCCTTCGGCCACCCCGCCGAGCCCATGCGCCTGACGGCTCCGCCCCGCAAGGGCGGCCGCAAGCTGCTGACGGAAGTGGTCCATTGGGAAACCTGGTGATCGAAAAAACAAAATAAAAGCGGAGCCGGAAGAGTGGCTCCGCTGCGTAATGCATCCCTGTACCTCAGCCGCCCCGCCCCACGCGGGCTTTCTCCGGTTCGAAGAGATGTTCCGCTTCATGCCCGGGCAGCGGTCTGGGCAGGCGCATGGCGTGTACCACGAGGTCCGTCAGCGCCATGATGTGCACCCCCAGGCCGTAATGCTCGTTTAGATCCCCGATCTGCAGGCGGCAGTTCTCACAGGCCGCGGCCACGATCTTCGCGCCGCTCCTGCGGATCTGCTCGGCTTTGGGCTTTCCGGCCATCAGGCGCCGCTCGGTGTACTCGGCCAGCGCCACCAGCCCTCCCCCGCCTCCACAGCAGAGCGCCTCCGCCCGGTTGGGAGACAGTTCACGGAAATCCGTGCTGATATTCGAGAGGATGAAACGCGGCTCTTCCAGCAGGCCGCCGCTGCGCGCCAGGTTGCATGAATCGTGATAGGTCACTGGCTGGCTGATGGCCCCGGGGTCCACCTGGATGCGACCCTCCCGGATATAGTCGGCCAGCACCTCCACCAGCGAGCGCACCTTGAAGTCGAACTCCCCGGCGAACCAGTTCGGCACATCCCAGCGATAAGAGGCATACGCATGACCGCATTCTGCGATCACCACCTCCTGTACGCCCAGCTGCCGGGCTTCATCCACAATGCGCCGGGCCACCTGCCTGGCGCGGCCCATATCCGCGAGGAATACTCCATAATTGGCGGCCTCAAAGATCGAGAGCGTCCAATCCTCATGCGCCGCATTAAAGACGATCGCGGGCGGCAGGATGGTGTGCGCCCCGGCCAGCGGCACGTACAGCACCTTCGCACCCTTTTTCTCCACCGGGATGCTTGCAGCCGGGTCGCCGGTGATCTCCCGCAGTTGTCCCTCCATATCGCGGATCTGTTCCAGGAACATCTCTTTATAGAAACCGGGATCCCGGCCCTTTTCGATGGCCGCATCCGCCAGCATGACCAGGATCTCCGGGGCGGTCCCCGCCGCGCTCGCCATGGCGCGCACCGCCCGCATCAGCAGCGGCGTATCCACGCCCAGCGGACAGTTGACTGTGCAGCGCCGGCACAGCGTGCACTGGCTGAAGGCCATTTCCGTCAGACCGGCCAGGGTCTTCTCATCCAGCTTCTTCGCCCGCGTCCATCCGGGGAAGATCCGACTCAGAAGATCGTGTTCGTAGCGAAAAACGCTGCGCAACTGCTCGGCGCGCCATGCCGGGACATGCTCAAGCTTCGGCTCGGCGCGGTAGTAATGGCAGGCCTCGGCGCACAGGCCGCAGCGCGCGCAGGCCTCCAGCGCCGCCTCCAGCGGTTGGTTGAGCTGGCCCTCCAGGGCCTGCAATGCGAGTTCGACCGGCTCTGTCATGGACGCCTCTGCGCGGTGGGATCAGGATGCGGCAGGACTGCCCTCCGCCCGAAGAATTTTCCGAAGAACAAGCGTGAGAAGAAGAAATACAAGCAGTGGCGTATCTTCCCCAACGGGATGTAGATCAGCGTGATCCCTGCCACCAGATACATGACAGCCCGCACTCCGGGGGAGGCCAGCCCCAGCGCCGTGACCGCCATCAGTAGCGTGGTGAGCCATATCGCAAAGTGGTCGTCCGGGAGGCTGAGCCCGCGCAGGTTGTGATCCACCAGCCGCATGATTCCTCCGGCTGCGCCCAGTAGTGCGCCTCCCCACAGGCCCCATTCAGTCACGGTCTTAAGTATGGGTGGATACAGTCCCCAGAGCGGGCTTTCGAGGAGCGCCAGCAGTGCGAGGAAGATGCCGAGGTGGAACCCGATGCCGCGCAGGTAGGCGATCATGTGCAGGCGTGTGCTTTCCTTGGCCCAGGGCATCATCCCGGCGGTGAAGGCGTAGGCAATGCCATGCGCGGGGTTGCCCTTCAGCGCCGACCGGTCGGCAGATAGAGGCCGGCGCTTCGTTTGAGCATATCGCCGGTAAATGCCATAGGCCCCCAGAATGAACCCGACCGCGGCGAATAATTGTGTGAATGGAAGTAAATTCATGGCTGGCGTTCCCGCAGAGGGGTTTTTTCCACCAGGAGGGCGCCGGCCCTATTCCGGTGCCCTCCCGGTCCCCTGCTTATTTCAGGCGCTTGATAATGAAGTGATAATCCTTCTCGCGCCTTTCCAATGTCACAAGCTCGTTGCCGGTCGAGCGCACCCAGGCCGGGATGTCCGCCATCACGCCGGGATCGGTTGCCACGGCTTCGACCATCTCGCCCACCTGTACCTGCCTGAGGGCCATGGCAATCTTGACAACGGGCATCGGGCAGAGCAGGCCCTTGAAGTCCAGGGAAAGCTTGGGTGCAGCAGTTGCAGCATTCATGTCTGTCTCCTCGATCAGATAAAGAACTGGATTTTTGACTGGGCGGCATGTTCCAGCATGGTGGCGACCCCCACGGGTTCGGTGACCTCGGGGATCAGATCCTCGCAGTTGATCTCCATCACGTCCATGCTCATCTGGCACGGCATGAGCTGAACATTCAAGGCCACCGCAGCATCCCTCAGTTCGGACAGTTGGGTGACGCCTTTTTGCTTCATCATCAGCTTGAACATCCAGCGCCCCATCCCGCCCATGTTCAGCCGCGAGGGACCGATGGCATCCAGTCCGCCGCGGTTCATCACGCCCAGCATTCGCCCGAACAGGCCTTTGCCCGTCAGGTTCCCCCGCTGGATGGCTTTCAACCCCCAGAAGGTAAAGAACATGACCACTTCCATGCCTGCTGCGGCCGCGCCCGTAGCGATGATGAAGGAAGCCATCACCTTGTCCAGGTCGCCGCTGAGAACCACCAGCGTGAGCTTGTTCTTATCCTCGTCCATGTGTGCCTCCTGAAGGACTTGTGCGCCTGTGCGCGTTACGCGATCGCCCCCACCAACTCCGCGCGCCTGGCCAGGACATTCCGCAGCACATCCCGGAGCAGGTCCAGAGCCTGGATCAGCCGGTCGTCTGCCAGCCTGTACTCCACCACCGTCCCATGCCTCTCGGTCAGGACCATCCCCCGGTCGCGCAAAACCTTGAGATGCCGCGAGACCAGCGGCTGCGGCATCTTGAGGTTGCTGGAAAGTTCGGTCACATTGCGGGTGGATTGCGAGAGTTCATACAGGATCAGAATGCGGTTCGGGTCTGCAAGCCCCGCGCAGATCTCTGCATGCAATTGGAGGACTTCGGCTTCAAGTGTGGAGTTCATCCTTGCTCCTGTCTCAATATAAGCATAAACAGATTTACTTGTGAAAATATTAACTATTAGGGAGTCTGATTCATAGTGCCTGTCGGCAGCAAAAAGTACGACGAATGTAATCTTTGTGACAATTAACACAAGATCATGGTACAGCTTGTCACATGGATTTGTACAGGCGGGTGTCAGCATGGAATCAGGCAATTATGGTTTAATCGGTTCATGACCTCCTCCCTGCTTCCCTTCTTCTCTCCGCGCGGCGTGGTCGTGGTGGGAGTCTCCACCTCGCCCGAAAAACTCGGTTATGGCGCAGCCCGCAGCCTGGTGGAAAGCGGCTATTCCGGTGCGATCCATTTCATCGGGCAGCGACCCGGCGAGTTGTTCGGACGCCCCATTGAGCTTGATCTTGCACAGGTCCCGGATCCTGTGGACCTCGCCGTTCTGATCGTCCCGCCCGCCGCAGCCCGGGAGGCGCTGGAGGCCTGCGGCCGGCGGGGCATCCGCGCCGCGATCCTGGTCTCCGCCGGTTTTCGTGAGGCCGGAGCGGAGGGCGCAGCGCTGGAGGCCGCCTGCCTTGAAACTGCCCGCAGACATGGCATCCGCCTTCTTGGCCCTAACTGCATCGGCATTCTGGATACCCATCTGCCCCTCGATACCACCTTCCTGCAGCCGCCCATGCCCGCCCGCGGAGGCATTGGGTTCATCTCGCATTCGGGCGCTTTCTGTGCCGCTATTGTGGACTGGACGCGCGGCCAGGGGTTCGGATTCTCCCGCATGGTGTCGCTGGGCAACCAGGCGGACGTTAACGAGACCGATATGCTGCCCATCCTGGCGGAGGATGAGCATACCCGCGTTATCGCCCTGTATCTCGAAGGCATTTCGGATGGCCAGCGCTTTATTCAAACCGCGCGCCAGGCGGTCCGCAGCAAACCCATGATCGCTTTGAAGGCCGGGCGCTCCGAGGCGGGGCGGCAGGCCGCCGCTTCGCATACGGGTGCGCTGGCGGGATCTTCCGTCGCTTTTGAGGCGGCTTTCCGCAAGGCCGGCGTCCTGCAAGCCTCCAGCGCCGCGCAGATGTTCGACTGGGCGCGCGCCCTGGAGGCCTGTCCGATGCCCTCCGGCAGGAGGGTCGCCGTGCTCACCAACGCGGGCGGCCCCGGCGTGATCGCCGCTGACGCGCTGGAGCAGGAGGGGCTTGGATTGGCATCCCTGAGTCCCGGCACCCGCAAATCCCTGGAGGCCCTCCTGCCGCCTGCCGCCTCGGTCCACAACCCGGTGGACATGCTGGCCTCGGCCTCCCCCACACAATATTCCCAATGCCTTGCCCTGCTCTTGCAGGATGAGAAGGTGGATGCCCTGCTCCTACTCCTTCCGCCCCCGCCCATGTTCACCGCGGAGAGTGTTGCCCGCGAGGTGATCCCGGTCATCCAGGGATCCTCCAAACCGGTACTTGTCTCCCTGATGGGCTCGACCCAGGTCCGGGAGGCAGCGGTCCTCTTCAAAGCCGAAGGGATTCCCACCTATCCCTTCCCCGAAAACGCTGCCAGCGCGCTGGCGGCGTTGAGCCGCCGGGCGGAAATGCTGGCTGATGAGACTCCTCTTCCCTCTGCTCAGACCGGGGAGAGCGCATCCTCAGACGCGGCGCTTCCCTCCTCCCCGGAGGAGTTGGTGGCCTCCTATGAGATCCCTACTGCCGCGCTCCGGCTCGCCCGCAGCGCGGGGGAAGCCGCCTCGCTGGCCGCCGGGATGGGCTTCCCGGTGGCAATGAAGATCGCCTCGCCCGATATCCTGCACAAGTCCGATATCGGCGGCGTGCTGCTGGACCTGAAGGAGCCGGGCGAGACCGCCTTTGCCTTCGAAAAGATCATGGACAACGCCCGGAGCGCCCGGCCCGCCGCCCGCCTGGAGGGCGTGATCATCCAGCGCCAGGTCCCTGCCGGGCAGGACGTTATCGTGGGGATGGTGCGCGACCCACTCTTTGGACCTCTCATGATGTTCGGCTCCGGCGGTGTTGAAGTGGAAGGGCTGAACGATGTTGCCTTTGCCCTTGCGCCTCTCAGTGAGGCAGAAGCCCGCGAGATGCTCCGCAGGACATGGGCCGGCAGAAAGCTCGCCGGCTTCCGGAACCTCCCCCCGGCAGATGCACAGGCAGTTGTGGATGTGCTCCTCAAACTTTCCCGCCTTGCCTGTGAGCATGGGGGGCTGCTCGAATTGGAGATCAACCCGCTGCGTGTGCTGGCCCGGGGAGCAATTGCTCTCGATGTTCGCATGACCCCGGCTGCGGATTAAGCTTTCCTGCATAGCCTGTCGCGCAGAAAAGGCCAGGCTCGATCACTCTGCGACCGGGAACCAGGCCCTCTGCCATGCTCCGGGAATAAATCAAAGGTAAAATTGCCCGCATGGATCCAACCGGGCGCGAGCTGCAGCCGGTCCTTTCCGGCCTCATCTATTACCCCATCAAAGGCTGCCGCGGCTTTGAAGTGCCCGCCTGGCAGTTGGAACGCATGGGTCTTGCCCGTGACCGCCGCATGATGGTGGTCACGCCGGACGGCCATTTCCTCACCCAGCGCGAGCTGCCGCGTCTGGCGCTTGTCACCCCTCAACTGGACGGCGACCGCCTCAGCCTGCACGCCCCCGGCTGTGATCCCCTCCAGCTTGCGCTGCGCACCACCGGAGAACCCTTTCCCGTGGACATCTGGAAGAGCAGGGCGGTGCATTCCATCGACCAGGGCCCGGAGGCCGCCGCCTGGTTTTCCCTCTGGCTTGGCCGGCCTGTCCGCCTCGTCCATTTTGCAGATGGATACCTGCGGCGAGTCAGTCCTGACTACGCCATCCAGCCCGATGACCATACCGGCTTCGCCGACGGTTTTCCCCTCCTGATCGCCTCGGAGGGCTCGCTTGCCGACCTGAACTCCCGCCTCCAGGAGCCCCTCCCCATGAACCGTTTTCGTCCCAACCTGGTGATACAGGGCTGCGCGCCGTTCGATGAGGATCGCTGGAAGCGCATCCGCATCGGCGGGATCGAGATCGCGGTCGTCAAAGGCTGCGCCCGCTGCGTCGTGACCACGATCGACAAAGAGACCCTTCAGCAATCCAAGGAACCGCTTAAGACGCTGGAGACCTTCCGCAAGGGAGCGCGCGGCGTCATGTTTGGACAGAACGCCATCCCGCTGGGCTCCGGCCTCCTGGAGACCGGGATGATGGTGGAGATACTCCCATGACACATGCCATGTGGATCGACCTGCTCGGCTGGATCGGGACCGTCCTCTACCTGGTCGCCTACCTGCTGGTCTCCATCCGCAAACTGGAGGGCGATTCCCTGCCCTACCAGATCATGAACATACTCGCAGGCATCCTGCTGGTCGCCAACACCCTGTACTGGCGCGCCTATCCCTCCCTGGGTCTCAATGCTGCCTGGATCGCGATCGGCCTGTTCACCCTGGGCCGCAAATGGAGGTTGGACCGCCGTGCTCAACAGGCGTGATTTCCTGAGGCTGGCCGGCCTGGGTGCGGCTGCCGCGTTTCTCCCCTCCCGCGCCGCCGCGGCCCCGGCTGTGCCCCCTCTCATCTGGCGCGGCTCCACCCACCACCGCTACGTTGCCCTGACCTATGACGATTGCTACCTGGTGACCCGCCTCCAGGGCATTGAAGCCCTGCTGGATAAATTTCCCGATTTCAAGATCACCCTCTTTCCCGTGGGGACCGCGCTTCTGAACAATGAGGGCAAGGACCCCGGCATCTGGAAGCGTTTCCACGATAAGGGTCACGAGATCGGCTATCATTCCTGGGAGCATACCAACTTCGGCGTGATGGATGACGAGACTGCCCTCGCCGATTACACTCGCTGGCTGGAGGCCCTCACACAGGTGCTTGGTTTCACCCCCGTTGTCCGCTTCGGGCGCCCGACCTATGGCTCCCTGGCAGCCTCCTTCGATACCGTCTGCCGCCAGCACCGCCTCGTCAACACCATGTGGTCCACCGGCTGGGGAGGCGAGCTGGAGGTGGGTCTGAAGGCCGCACGGAATTCCCGCAACGGCGATATTGTGCTTCTGCACATCCGCACGCAGGATTACAACACAAGCCTGGAAGCCTACCCGTGGATGCAGGACAACGGCTGGACCACCGTGACCCTCACGCGCCTCTACGATGACCTGCTTCGGGAACAGAACGAGTCGGCGGGCTGCGGCGTCGAAGGCGCCGGACGCTTGAAACGCACCTGCCTCGAATGACCGCTATCCCTCCAACAACCCCTGGGAGTACTTGTCCGCAAAGAGCGCCGGCTGTCCGCCGGTATGCCAGAAGAGCACCGTCTCCTCTTTCTTAAAATATCCCCTGCGGATCAGGTCGATCATCCCCGCCGCCGCCCGCCCCGTATAGACGGGGTCGAGCAGCAGTCCTTCAAGTTTTGCGAACAGGTCCACCGCCTCGCGCTCGGCGGCGGTCAGCACACCATAACCGGCGCGGCAGTAAGAATCATCCGCCAGCACGTCCTCCACTGTGAACTCCATCCTGGGTCCCAGTTTTTCCGAGGCCTGGCTGGCCAGCTCCGAGACGTGCGCCTTCAGCCAGTCCTGCGATTCATCGATACTGATCCCCAGCACCCGCCCGGGGTAATGGAACAACCTCTGCCCCAGCACGAGCCCCGCATGGGTCCCGCCCGAGGAGGTGCCAAAAATGATGCTCTCCGCCGGGATGTTCTGCTCCATGTATTCCTGCATCGCAAAGGCATAGCCCAGCGCGCCGGTGGGGCTGGAGCCGCCATAGGGCACGAGGTAGGGCTTGCGCCCGCTTGAGACCGCTTCGTCAAAGGTTTCCTGCAAGACCCGGTCACGGTCCCTGCGCTCCGCCACCGTGATGACCTGCGCGCCGAACAGGCGGTCGAGCAGCAGGTTTGCGCTGGCATGCGTGGGCGCCTCGCCGGTCAGCACCAGGATGCAGTCGAAACCCAGCCGCGCCGCCGCGGCCGCCGTCTGCCGGCAGTGATTGGATTGGATCGCGCCCGCCGAGATCAGCGTGCGACTCCCCTGTTTACGCGCCTCGGCCGCCAGAAATTCCAGCTTGCGGGTCTTGTTGCCGCCAAAGGCCAGGCCGGTCTGGTCGTCGCGCTTGACAAGGATGCGAGGGCCTCCCAGGTGTTCCGAAAGCCGCGGCAATTCCTCGATGGCAGTGGGCAGATGCGCCATTCTGATGCGCGCCATGTCACTCATGAGTTCCTCACTTTCGATCCGCTATTCCAGGGTTTGGCGGGTCTGCGCGCGCCCGCGCGAACGCATGACAGCCAGCAGCTTCGGCATCACCTCGGCATACATCCTGTACCAGAAGCGGCTGGGGGCAAAATCCCAGGCGCCCAGTGTACGCACCACCTGTCCTCCCAACCCCTCCTTAAACCGGTACACACCCCACATCCGGTCGCTCTCATTGAACTTATCCGGCGCGCCCCACAGATCGTAAATGCGACAGCCGGCCCCTTTCGCCCGTTTCATCGCCTCCCATTGCAGCAGGTAGGAGGGCATCCTTTCCCGGTGCATCTCCCGCGACATTCCGTGGATGTAATAGGCCCTCCCCGCAAACATGAACAGGAAGATGGCCGCGACCGGTTCCCCTTCCACCTCTGCGATCAGCGGCTGGCAGCGTGGAGAGTCCGAAGCCATAAAGGTCCTCCAGACCGCCATGTAATAGGCTTCATCCCGGATGACGAATCCGTCCCGCACGGATGTCTCGGCGTACATCCTGTACAGCATCGGCAGGTCTGCCTCGGTCCCTGTGCGCACAGTCACGCCCTTCTTCTCCGCCAGCCGCACGTTATAGCGGGTCTTCTGCTTCATGCGGCCCAACAGCCCGCTCTCCGGCAGCGTCAGGTCGAGGATCACCGTATTTCGAAACTGGATCTGGTCCCCGGAGGCCAGCCAGCCCCGCTGCTCAAGCTCACTCTGTACCGCCAGCCCATTCACCTCCGGCGCATCCCCCTCCCCGCCAGGCAGGCCCGTACCGGTCACCACCTCCGGGTCGATCTTCATGAAAATGGCGGCCTGCTTGCGGGCAAAAGCCTGCAGGTCGTCCAGGATGCGCCCCCGTAATGCCGCGCTGCCCCAATCCAGAAGTGGACCTTTCGGCACGTACAGTATGGAAAGCTTTTTTGCAAAGCCTCGCGGGTTGATGGTCTTTTTCAGGATCAGCGCCGCGCCCGCCGGAGTAGCGAGGACAGGGGCCTGCCTCTCCACCCGGAAACCGCCCTGTGCATCCCAGGCGGCATAAAGTGGCTCCCATCCATTGCGGACCTTGACCTGCCCCCATTCATGGGTCTGCAGCAGGTGCGGGTCGGGCAGCCGGGCAATCATTTCATCCCATGCGCCGCTCATCGCCTGCCCGCCCAGAATGTATATAACTTGTACATCAAGGGGTTATAGATTCGGTCCAGCGCCTGCGCCGACCGTTTCAGCTCTCCTCCGAAGCCGCGCTTGAACCGGTACACCCCCCACAGTCCGTCATGACGTGTTTCAAAACCGGCTTCCAGGGCCGATTCTTCCTCATCCGGCACGCCCCACAGGTCATATTCCTCGCAGCCCTGCGTTTTTGCCCAGCGCATGGCTTCCCACTGGAGCAGGTAGGCCGGCATCCGGTTGCGTTCCTCATCATTGGATGCACCGTACACGTACCAGGCACGCTTCCCATGCCGGAAGACCATCAGCGCGGCCAGGGGACGGCCCTCGAATTCGGCCACGAGCAGCTCAACCGTTCCGGCTGGCTGGAAGAGCTCATAAGCCCGCCGGTAATATTCCAATGTATGCACGCCGAAGGCGTCCCTTCCGCCTGTGACCAGCAGCATGGCATGAAAGGCCTCAATATCCTCCCACCTGCGGACCGTGATCCCTTTCTTGGCAGCCAGGCGAATGTTATAGCGTGTCTTCTGCTTCATCCTCGTCAGGATCTCTTCCCCGCTCCCGCGCAGGTCGATCACCACCGTGCGCGGCGGCTGGATGTTCTGCGGGCTGCGCACGAAGCCCTTCAAATCTTGAAGCGCGCCCCCCTCCCATGCATCCGGCTCCCATTTGCAGAAGACGGCCCGCTTCGCCTTGCAGGCCATATCGATCGCGGGAAGCAGCGATTCATTGAGCCGGGCTTTGGGAATATAAGCAAGGGTCATCCCCAGGGGCAGCCTGCGGAAGAGCATTTGAACGCCCTGCGTCTCTTGCAGGATCCGTACTGGGTCCCAGCCGAACCCCGATTTCAACGCGCCCCATTCGGCGGTCTGCAGCAGGTGGAGTTCCGGGTCTGTGGAGGCATACGCCCGCCACTCTTCAAAAGATGCTTCCGGCATGGTCAGGTCAGGGAGGAATCGTCCAACACCGCCTGGTGCAGCGGTTCGCGGATCGAGGCTCCGGGGATCGATTCCGAAAGTGCTTTCAGGAGGGAGGCCGTATCGGAGGCACGGCAGGCGGCCTGGAGCGTTTCCACCACCGCTGCAAGGCTCCGCCCGGTCGCGATCCCGGGCTCGGCCAACCGGAAGATATCGGGGTGAGGGGTCTTCTCCAGAGGTGTGCCTGCATCCCAAAGCTCCTCTTCCAGCTTCTCGCCGGGACGCGTGCCCGTGTACACGATCTCGATATCGCGGTGAGGTTCCAGCCCGGAAAGCCGGATCAGGTCCTCAGCCAGGTCGAGGATGCGCACCGGCTCCCCCATATTCAACACAAAGGTCTCGCCGCCGGTTCCCATCCAGGAGGCCTGCAGCACCAGGTACACGGCCTCCGGAATGGTCATGAAGAAGCGCCGCATCTCAGGGTGCGTGATGGTGAGAGGCCCGCCGCGTGCGATCTGCGCCTTGAAAAGCGGGATGATCGAGCCCCGGCTCCCCAGCACATTCCCAAAACGCACCACGGTGAAGGGCAGCCCGGAACGCCGCGCCCCGTCCAGCACCAGCATCTCCGCCAGGCGCTTGGTTGCCCCATAGACGCTGGAGGGCCGGACGGCCTTGTCGGTGGAGATCATGACAAACCGTTCGACGCCCGCCTGCGCGGCCCGTTCG
>CAYMQX010000007.1:0-20907 GCA_964392495.1 uncultured Anaerolineaceae bacterium | reverse complement strand
CAAGCTCAATGAGCTGCCACAGTTGTGGAACGTGCTTCAAGGCGAGATGAGTATCGTGGGCCCCCGCCCGGAGGATCTGGAAATCGCCCGCGCCTGGCCCGATGGGGTCCGTGAAGAGATCCTGTCCCTGCGCCCCGGCATCACCAGCCCCGCCTCGATCACCTTCCGCGACGAGGAGAAGCTGCTCCACTCCGCCAACGTCATGGACGAATACCTCAAGCTGGTCCTGCCCCAAAAGCTGCGCCTCGACCAGTTGTACGTGCGCAACCGCAGCTTCCTGGGCGATCTGGATGTGATCCTTGCCACGCTGGCGGCCATGCTCCCCCAGCTTCGTTCGAACCAGTTCGCCCTGGAGACGCTCTACCACGGGCACCTCTCCCGCATCATGCGCCGCTACGTCTCCTGGTACATGATCGATACCCTGGTAGCCTTCGCAGCGATCCTCACGGCCGCCCTCCTCTGGCGCCTGGAGCGTCCCCTCGATGTGGGATTAACCCGCTCCGGCCTCATCGCCGGCATGATGGCCCTCGTCTTCAGCCTGGTGAACTTCATCAGGGGATTGGGCAGCATGTCCTGGGCGTCGGCCCGCCCGGCCTATGCTTATGACCTGCTCCTCTCCAGTGGGGCAGCGACGGTGTTGCTCAGCCTGGCCAACCGGTTCTGGAGGGGCGGCCCTGTTTTTCCTCCCGGCATGGTCCTTGTTGCGGGGCTCCTTGCCTTCCAGGGGTTCCTGGTGGTCCGCTTCCGTGAACGCCTCCTGACCGGCCTCGCCTGGCGCTGGCTCTCCTTCCGCGAGCGGGAGAGCGTGCTCGGAGAACGGGTCCTGATCGTGGGCGCCGGGGATTGCGGGATGCTGGCCAACTGGCTTCTCAATCACAGCCGCCTCGCCAAGCTTTTCACCGTCGTGGGCATGGTGGACGACAACCCCTCCAAATCCGGCATGACCGTGGACGGCCTGCCTGTGCTGGGAATGACCCGCCGCATTCCCGAACTGGTCGGGAAGAAAGATATCGGTGTCATCCTGTTCGCCATCGAGCGCATCCACCCCGAGGAACAGGCGCGCATCCTGCAGGTCTGCAGGAGCACCCGGGCCCGCCTCGTGATGGTGCCGGACCTGCTGCAAATATTCCACGAGCGGATCGTCAGCAGCGGTATCAACTCCGCCAGCCCCGAATAGAATTCACCGGCTCTTGTTGGATCGAGGCGGGAGATCACAGCGAGACCGCATCCGCGGCCACCCCCCGGTTTCAATTCCATTTCAATTCCATTCCGATTTATGGATCGCAAGGCTTTGGTAGTACAATCCTTGCAAGATAGCAAGGTAGGGATTTTGCCCGGCGGATGCAGGCAAGAAGGCCAATTGTAAGCATGAGTGATTACTGGCGATCAAAACCCGTGCTTGTCACCGGGGCTGGCGGCTTTATCGGAAGCCAGCTTGTGGAGAGTCTCGCGCAGCAGGGCGCACGCGTCCGCGCCTTTGTCCGCTATAACTCGCGGGGCGACAGCGGGCTGCTGAAGCTGCTGCCGCCTGATCTCAAGGAGTGCGTGGAGATTGTGGCGGGCGACCTGCGGGACCCCCGCGCTGTGGGCGCAGCGATTCGAGGCTGCGAGGTCGTTTTTCACCTGGGCGCCCTCATTTCCATCCCGTATTCCTATCAGCATCCCCATGAGGTCGCCGAGACCAATTTTATGGGCACTTTGAATGTGCTGATGGCCTGCCGTGAGCATGGCACGGCGCGGCTGGTGCATACCTCCACCAGCGAGGTCTACGGCACGGCCCGACGTGCTCCCATCGATGAGGCCCATCCGCTCCAGGGACAATCCCCCTACTCCGCCAGCAAGATCGGCGCCGACAAGCTGGTTGAAAGCTTTTACTGCTCCTATGAAATGCCCGTGGTCACAGTGCGTCCCTTCAATACTTTCGGTCCCCGTCAATCGGCACGCGCCGTCATCCCCACCATCATTACGCAGGCGCTGGCGGGGGAGGTCATTCATTTGGGCAGCCTCGACACCACCCGTGACTTCACCTATGTGGATGACACCGTCGAGGGGTTCCTGCTGGCAGGCTGCACACAGGGCGTGGAAGGAGGCGTCTTCAACCTCGGCACGGGTCGTGAGGTCCGCATTGCCGAGGTCGCTGAGATGGTCGTACGCGGCATGGATCACCCGGTGCGTGTGGAACTGGACCCCCGGCGGCTCAGACCTGTGAGGTCCGAGGTGCTGCGCCTGATCTCCGATAACAGCCAGGCACGCGAACGCCTGGGTTGGAGTCCGCGTATTCCATTCGAGGCCGGGCTGGATCGGACCGTGGATTGGATCCGGATGAACCTTGATCGTTATCAACCGGGACAATATGAGTTCTAGGCATAAAGAAAGGGGATTATTAGCCATGAAAGCCGTCATTCTTGCAGGTGGAAAGGGAACGCGCCTCGCGCCTTATACCTATATTCTGCCCAAGCCGCTGATGCCTGTCGATCATATGCCCATCATGGAGGTCCTGCTCCGGCAGATGAAGGCGGCAGGCGTGAAGGATATTACGCTCACGGTGGGGCATCTTTCCAGCCTGATCCAGAGCTATTTCCAGGATGGCTGCCGGTGGGGGTTGAACATCTCCTACAGCCAGGAGGAGTTTCCGCTGGGAACGGCCGGTCCGCTTGCCCGGGTCGAGGGGCTGGATGACACCTTTATGGTGACCAACGGGGATGTATTGACGACCCTGGACTTTGAAGAGCTTTACCGCTTCCACAAGGATCGCGGCGGGATCGCCACGATCGCCGCCCACTGCCGGCAGGTCAAGATCGACTACGGCGTCATCAAAATGAACGGCGGCAGCGAGGTGCTGGGTTATGATGAGAAGCCGGTCATCGATTATCTCGTCAGTATGGGCGTGTATATCTTCGAGCCGGACGTGCTCAAATATATTGTCCGGGACGAGTATCTGGACTTCCCGAACCTGGTCCTGAAGCTCATCGCTGCCGGGGAGAAGGTCATATCCTTCCCGTTCGATGGCTACTGGATGGACCTCGGCCGCCCCGATGACTATATTCAAGCCACCGGGGATTTTGATTCGATGAAATCGCAATTCCTTCACGAGGACTGATCATGGATTGGCGCGTTCCCCTGGCGGATATCGATTTTGATGAGCAGGAGGTGCAGGCCGTGAGCGAGGTGGTGCGCGGCCGCTGGCTGAGCATGGGCGCCGTCACCCGGCAGTTCGAGGAGGAGTTTTCCGCCTTCATCGGTTCGCCCCATGCGCTGGCGGTCACCAATGCCACGGCGGCTCTGCACATGGCCTGTCTTGCGGCAGGGGTCGGTCCGGGCGATGAGGTCATCGTCCCCTCGCTGACCTTCGTGGCTACCGCCAATGCCGTCCGCTATACGGGGGCTGTGCCGGTCTTCGCCGATATTGAGAGCCTGGATTCCCTGACCATTTCCCCGGCCTCCATTGAGGCGTGCATCACCGGCAGGACGCGTGCCATCCTCTTGATGCATTACGGCGGCTATGCCTGTGACATGCCGGCCATCATGGAGATCGCCCGCAGGCATGGGCTGGTCGTGCTGGAGGATTCGGCTCATGCGATCGGTTCCGTTTTGGACGGACGCGCCCTGGGCACCTGGGGGAGTGTGGGCTGCTACAGTTTCTTTTCGAACAAGAACATGACCACCGGAGAAGGCGGGATGCTGACCACGCAGGACGCCAGCCTTGCTGAGAGACTGCGCCTGCTGCGCTCGCACGGCATGACCACCCTGAGCTGGGACCGCTACCAGGGCCATGCCCATGACTATGATGTCGTGGACCTGGGCTATAACTATCGCATTGATGAGATGCGCTCGGCGATCGGAAGGGTGCAGCTTCGCAAGCTTCCGGCGGGCACCGGGCGCCGCCGCGAACTCACCGGCCTCTACCGCGAGCTCTTCATGGAGCTCGTTCCACAGGTGCAGATGCCGTTTGCGGAACCACGCGGGACCTCATGCTGCCATATCCTGCCCGTGCTCCTGCCTCCCGGCACCGACCGCCGTGCCTTCCAGGAGGCGATCAAAGCCAGGGGCATACAGACCAGCAACCACTACCCGCCGGTCCATCACTTTAAGATCTACCGCGAGCAGGCCTCGGGCCGGATGGCGGACCTGCCGCTTACCGAGGAGGTGGGCCGCCGACAGGTCACCCTGCCTCTATTTGCAACCATGACAACGGAGCAGGTACACCAGGTTGTCGAAGCCGTGAAGGAGAGCCTTGAACATGTGTCAGCGTAATGCAGCCTGGCCTGCCGCGATGTGGGAGCGATCAGCATGGAATTAAAACAATACATTGCCATTGTCCGGCGCTGGGCCTGGATCCTGATCCTGGGTCTGGTCCTCGGCACCGCGGGCGGCTTTGCCGCCAGTTATTATCAGACACCCGTGTATCAGGCCAGCACGCGCCTGCTGATCACGCGGGCCGCAGCCCAAGCGGCCACCTCAGACCTCGCCTATCTGAACGACCAGCAGTTGGCCCAGACTTACATCCAGCTCCTCACCACCCAGCCGGTCCTGGATCAGGCTTCTGCCGTGCTTGGCTACCCCATCCAAAAAAACCAACTCCGTGTGCAGCAGATCGGCAGCACCCAGGTGGTCCAGTTGACGGCGGAAGACACGGACCCGGCCCGGACCACGAATATTGCCAATGCGCTCATCCAGGCGCTCATTGACCAGAACGAAACCCTTCAATCCGGACGCTACGCCAGCACCGAGGAAAGTCTCCAGGCCCAGATCGACCAGGTCCAGTCCCAGATCAATAACCTGCAGGCGCAGATCTCCAATGTCTCCTCCGAGGAGGTCAAGGACCAGCTGACCCAGGTGAAGACCCAGATCGACAGCCTCCAGGCCCAGGTCCTCGCCTTGCAGGATGAAGTCGCAAAGCTCAAACGCATGTACCCGACCGTGGAGAATAAGGCCAGCCTGGCCACCAAGCAGGCGCAGTTGGCCCAGATCGAACCGGTGCTTGCGCTTTACCAGCAGATCTATACCAACCTCGTGGTCCTGGGAAAGCCTGCGGAGGGGCAGCAGGTCAACTCCATCCGCCTCTCGCAGCTCGAAAAGATGCTCAGCCTGTACCAGGAGATCTATATCAACCTGCTCACCAGCATCGAATCCGTGCGGCTGGCGCGCCTTCAGAACACACCCAACGTTGTGCAGATCGAGGCGGCCGCGCTGCCCTCCGAGCCCATCCGCCCGAAGCCTGTGCAGAATACCCTGCTGGCTGCCGCTCTCGGCCTGATGCTCGCAGCCGGGATCGTTTTCCTGATCGAATATCTGGATGATACGATCAAGACCGTGGATGACGTGGAGCGCAACCTGCAACTGCCCGTTATTGGATATATTGCCAAAATGCAGTATGGCTCCGACAAGGATGAGCGCCTGTATGTGGTCCGGCAGCCGCGCTCACCGGTGGCCGAAGCCTTCCGTTCGCTGCGCACCAACCTTGAGTTCTCCAGCGTGGACAAGCCGCTGCGCCGCCTGTTGGTGACGAGCCCCAGCCCCAACGACGGCAAGACCACCATCGCCGCCAATCTTTCTGCCATCATGGCCCAGGGCGGGAAACGGGTCATCCTGCTGGATGCAGACATGCGAAAGCCGCAGGTCCACCGCTTCCTGGGCGTCTCGAACCGCGTGGGCCTGAGCGATATCTTCCGCGGTTCGATCCCCATCAGCATGACCCTGCAGACCTCGGATCGTGCCAAGGATGTCACGGTGGTGACCAGCGGGAGCCTGCCGCCCAACCCCACCGAACTGCTGGCCTCCGACCGCATGGACCAGATCCTTCATGAGTTGGGGGAGCGCGGCGACATGGTGGTCATTGACGGCCCTCCTTCGCTCGTCGCGGATGTTCAGGTGCTGGCCTCCAAGGTGGATGGGGTCGTGATGGTCATCCAACCGGGACATACCCATGCCGATGAGGCCAGGGCCACATTGGAGCAGTTGGCGCGCACCGGCGTCCGCGTGCTAGGCGTGATCTTCAACCGCATCCCGCGTGACCGCTTCTATTATTACGGCGGTTATCGTTATTACTCCCCTTATCACAACAATGGCTACAATTACTATGCATCCAGGGAGAGCGCCGGACGTGATGAGGTGCAGCCGGAAGCGCAGACCGCCGGCCCGGGTTTCAAGCTGTTTTCCAGGACCGAAGGGGACCAGAATCGCCAGCCCCGCCGCATGCGGGCAGACGAAAAAAACAAATAGCCATCAGCCGGGCGAGGCTTTATCATGGAAATCGACAAGGAACCGACGGCCTCCGTCAGCATTGAGCGTTGTGGATCTCTTGGCCTGCTGGAAGATCCAGAAACGGCTCTGGGCTTTCCCTCGATCTGGAATTATTGCCACAAAGCCCGGCCCGCCAGCGCTGTGGCCCTCTCGTATCAAAGGGATTTTTGCCAGACTGCCGCTCATCGCCAGTGCCCGCTCCTTCAGGAAAATGCCCGGCGCCGCCTTCCTCCTGAAGCGCGCGTTCGTACATCCATCGGCTCCGCCGGCATCCCATGGGGGCGGGCTCTTGGCTTGCTCGTCCTGCTGATCGTGCTTGCGGGGGGCGTGGGCCTGGCCTGGCTTTATAACCAGGGCATTTTTCAGCTCGGGGCGGTTCCCACGTCCACGCTCTTTTCGCCCACAGGAACAGGCCCCGCCACACAGCCAGGTACCGCTGCGCTCCCGACTGAGACCGCCACTGTCTCTCCCGATGGGACCCCGGCGGATACCACCGGGGCCTCGGCCTCACTCCTCCCGCTTTCGGATGACACCCTCTGCGGGTATAAGATGGATCAGACGATCCACGCCGAAAGGGATTTCATCATCCATCGTGCCGCAGGCGGCGAGAACCTGGACCAATACGCCAGCGTTCACAAGACCTCCGTGGAGGCCATCCTGGCGGCCAACTACCAACTCCCGGTGCCTCTCCGCGTGGATTGGGTGATCGTTATTCCGGTGGGGACAACCGACCTGCAGGACCTGCCTCCTTTCGAGCCCTACTTTCAGCCGGCCCAGGCCATCCCGCTTTCGGAGCTTGCCTCGACTCTTTCCATCGAGGAGCCCGTCCTCCGGCGCTATAACGGGATTGGACCGGAGTGCCTCAATCTCAGCGGCTGGCTCCTCGTTCCACGATTCCCTCCCCCAGGTTGACCATGCCTTCCATACTCTTCGTCTGTTATGCCAACCAGTTCCGTTCTCCCGCAGCCGCGGTCTTTCTTCGCGCCCGGCTGAAGGAGGCCGGACAGGAGGCGGATTGGGATGTCCAGAGCGCCGGGACATGGCCCCAGGCCGGCGCGACCCTGCCTCCGCCTCTGCTTCAAGAGCTGGATTTGATCGGGGTACCCATCCGCGATCACCGCTCCCGCCCCGTGACGGGACCCATGCTTGCGGGCATGGACCTGATCCTGGTCATGGAGCAGGGCCAGGCGGAGGCCATTCGGAGCGAATTCCCCGAGACTTGCGATCGGGTATTCCTGCTCTCGGAGATCGCCGAAGGGATCGCCTATGATATCCCCGATCCTGTCCGGGACCCCCGGCATACCTTCCCTGAAGTGGCCGCTGACCTGAGGCAGCTGGTCGATAAAGGTTTTGCAGAGATATGCCGGCGGGCCGCTCCCGGCGGCACCCCGGACCCCGCGGATGGGGGAGTTGAAAGTCCTCTGGAAGTCGATCAAAGCTCTTGAACGGCACAGGTCTTCTTTCTCAAGATCGGCAGAATACTTTGCGTCAGGCTTCCGCGGTGGAACTGCTCAGGGAGGTCCTGGATCACCTCGCTTCTCCTGAACATCTGGAGGATCATCCCTGGGTCCAAAGCCTCATCGTTCAGGACGAATGCGCCCGCCGGCCCAGTCTCATGGACCGGCCTGCCGGTCAGCGCCTGGCCGAAACGGTTGCGCAGATATTCCAGGAATCACTTCCGCCTGCGCCTCCGCGCCAGGGAAAACGGCTGGATACGCGCTGGGCCCAGTTCGGGCTGCTGGCGGCCCGATATTTCCATCCCTTCCGGGTGGGGAATGCCTTCCCCGCCTCGCTGCGTGAGGCCTGGCACGGCATGGATCCGGCCATCCAGTCCTATGTTTTCGATGGACGGCAGGATATCGGCGAAGCCGAGCGTGCCCGCTACCGCCTGGTCTCGGGTGAACCCGAGGTCGCGCCCGAAAGCACATTAAGCGATTGGCATCGCAAGGGGATCGAGCAGCTTGCCGCCGGCATCACAGGGCGTGAAAAACGGCTCCAGGGCCTGGTATCTTCCAAGTCGGGGGCAGTTCCTCCAGCCGCGTCCAAAACTTCACGCTTGCGTTCGAGGTGGCTCTGGCTGCCGTTGATGGCCTTCGTGGCCCTGCTTGTTTTCGGGCTGGTGCTGGGCGGCCTGAAGGCCCGCCGTATCTATGATCAGGCCCTGGTGGCATGGGCGGACGCGGGCGCCCTCAAAGTGCTGGCAGGCGCGGGTACCGATCTCAACACGTTCAGGCGGGCGGGTCCGGCGCTATCCGCCTTCCGCAGGGATTTCAACCTGCTGAAGAGCGAGATGCAGCCGCTTTTGCCGCTTGGACCCTGGCTGCGCTGGGTCCCTGTTTACGGCGGCGACCTGGCCGCGTCCGGCAGGCTGGTCCAGATCGTCGATTCGGTCCTGCAGGGCGGGGAGGCATCTTACGCCGCCATCACCCCGTTCCTGGATGCCCTCGAAACGGAAGATTCGCTGGACCCACCTGGGGCGGTTGCCATGCTGAAGGATGCGCTGCCCGGGCTTACAGCCGCCCGCGCCAGCCTTCACGAAGCCTCCAGCCTTCGGGACGGATTGGATGTATCCAGCCTCTCGCCACGCACGCGCGGGCTGCTGGAGCAATACCTCGATCCCCTGCTTCCAAAAATGCAGGACGGATTGGATGCGGCGCTGGCCCTGCCTGCACTTCTGGGAGCCAGCAGCGAAGGCCCCAAGACCTACCTTCTTCTGGGGCAGAATGAGGACGAGTTGCGCGCCACCGGGGGCTTCATCACCGCCGCCGGGAACCTGGTGGTCCGCGATGGGCAGATACTTTCCATGACCTTCAAGGATTCCGGCAGCCTCGATAACTGGGACATGCCCTATCCTCCCGCACCCTGGCAGTTGGATGAATATATGAACAGCCCGGTCCTGCTGCTCCGGGATTCCAACTGGTTCACCGACTTCCCGGTGACTGCGGAGTATGCCGAGTATCTCTACTCCTATGTCTCCGATCATTCGGTGGATGGGGTCATTGCCTTCGATCAGCACAGCCTGGTCATGCTCCTCCAGGTGCTTGGACCGGTGGAAGTCGAAGGGCAGGACGGTTATGTGGATGCTGCCAATGTCCTGACCTATATGAGGAAGGCCAAGACCCTGGGACCCGCGAACGGGGTATATACCGAAGACTGGACCTATAAATCCTTTCTTGGCGACCTGGCTGCTGCTGTTCTGCACAAGCTGTATGCCGCCCCCTCCAGTAGTTGGCAGGACCTTGCAAAGACATTTCTCTCCATGCTCGCGGAAAAACATCTCCTGATTCAGTTGGATGACTCGCGACTGGCTGCCATCCTCACAAAATATGGATGGAACGGGTCCGTGATCCCTCCTGCGGGGGATTTCCTCATGGTGGTGGACTCCAATGTCGGCTTTAATAAGACCAACGCGGTCATTTCCACCAACCTCGTCTATGATGTGGACCTGACCGATCCATCTGCCCCCACCGCTTACCTGACCGTCGCACACCGGAATGGCAGCCTGCTCATGGATACCTGCAAGCATTGGGATAAGGTACACCTCCCGGGGCAGGAAAAATACCCGATCGACGATTGCTACTGGGATTACCTGCGGGTTTACGCTCCTGAAGGTGCGGAACTGCTTGAATCGGCTGCCCAGGATATCCCTGCCGCCTGGATGATCCAGGAAATCCCTGTGGATGCCCGCGTGGATGCCCTGGAGGAGGAGGAGATCCCCGGCCTTCAGGCTTTCGGGACCATGCTCGTGGTCCCCGGCGGCAGGACGGTCCAGACCGGCCTGGGTTGGTCCCTCCCCCCCGGCATCCTTGCCCGGGATTTGGAGACTGCGCCTCTGGACTACCGCCTGACCGTGAAAAAGCAGCCCGGGACGGTCGCCATCCCCATTACCATTCGCCTGCACCTGCCGGCGGGCGCGCGGGTGGAGTCGGCGCCCGCAGGGGCCCTCCTCCAGGCGAACGACCTCCTTTTTTCAGCCGATCTTCGGCGTGATCTGCTCCTTCAAGTGCGTTTTTCCCTTCGATAATGCCCCGGGTGGGTAAATCCGGAGTAAATCCGGAGCGCCCGGTGGTGGATGAGGTGCTAGAATACTTCCAAGCGGGCTGCAGACACGTTGGCCCGTTTCCGTCAGGAGGAAAAGTCATGAAAACCGGTCTGCGATATGCTGTATTCATCCTTTTTGTCATCGGGGTCTTGGTGCTCGCACAGAGCGGGACCGCCTGGGCGGGTGCCAGGGCTGATTCGGCCCCGCTGGGGGCTTCCAGCCGTTTATCCGGGGGCGATGCCTCTGCCCAGGGTAAGGGCACAGTCAGGCCGCCGCGCAATGAGATCACCATTACCAAACCCGGCACTTACAGCGTGGGGGGCTGCCTGGTCCATGTTGTGAAGCTGGAACCGGGGAATGCCATCAATGTGGAGTTCATCCCCCGCTACCATTACGGGCGCCGGATGGATGATGACCACCCGCGTTTTCGGGCCGGCACCTGCCGTATCACCCAATTTGAGAACGGCAAAAAGATCGATGAAATGAAGGATCCCGAGCGCGGTACCGCCTATGTTTGTTTCGCCGCTCCCCGCAAACCGGAGGGCATCGTCCACATGTTTGACCCCAAGACCCGGAAATGGGTCCACCGGCCTACAACCTACGAAGTCTATAATCCTGTGACACATGTCTGGCGTCCTGCCAACCCGGATGAGCGCGCTCTGACCTGCGGACAGGCCAACCTGACCGGCTACTATCTGGTCTCCAGTCATAAGTCAGACTGATTTGAGGCGGCAGGAGTATCCTACCGGGCTGCTCCATGGAGGTCACCGGGCCCTTCCGTCCCCCGCGCGCCCTGCCCCCGCTCTTCCTTGCCTTCGCGCTTGCCGCAGCCTATTCCGTCAGCCTCGCCCCGGACCTGACCTGGGCGAATGACGGCGCGGATGGCGGCGACCTGATCGCAGCCGCCGCCACGCGTGGGGTGGCGCATCCCACCGGCTACCCGCTTTACCTGATCCTGGCCCGCCTGTTCCTATCTCTGCCTCTGGGCCCTCCCGCCTGGCGCACCAACCTGATGTCGGCGGTCTTCGCCGTGGGCGCCGCGCTGCTGGTCTACTGGATCGTCCGCCGTGAGACCGGGCGATGGATGGCAGCCCTGCCTGCGGGCGCGTCTGCCGGCCTTGCCCCCCTGCTCTGGTCGCAGGCCGTCATCACCGAAGTCTATGCCCTGCATGCCTTCCTCGTAGCCCTGATCATTCTGCTTTCGACCGGGCCGCGTTCCGAGCACGGCAGGAGGTTCATGGATGGGCTGCGCGGCCTGGTACTGGGCCTGGCGCTGGGAAACCACCTGACGATCCTGCTGCTGCTCCCCGTTGTGCTGTTCGTGAACAGTTCCAGGTCGCAGGAGACCGGGAGACGCCGCCGGCTCGATTGGGGGGCCTTTGCCCGCCAGGGGATTTTCTTCTCCTTCGGAACCCTGATCTACCTGTTCCTGCCGGCCTGGGCCGGCGCCCGCCCGCCGGTCAACTGGGGCAATGCTGTGACGCCCGGCCGCCTTTGGTGGCTGCTCTCGGCCCAGCTTTACCAGGATCAATTGTTGAGTGTGCCGCTCATGGAGGCCTGGCAGAGGTTGGGCGCCTGGGCCGCCCTGCTGCTCCGCCAGTTCGGCTTGCTGGGCCTGCTGTTAGGCGCTGCCAGCCTGTTCTTCTTCCAACCCCGCTCGCGCCTCTTCCAAGTCACGCTTTGGACCTTCGTGGTCTATTCCCTGTTCGCCGTCGGCTTTGGCACGTTTGATTCCTATGTTTACCTCATCCCGGCCCTGCTGGCATTCTCGGTCTGGATCGGGATGGGCGCCGCGGGCCTGCTGGACGCCATTACGCCTGATTCCCCCGGGCTGGCTTTCCTCGCAGGCATCGGCATGGTCGTGTTCTTTGGCTGGCTGGGGATGGTCCATCTTCCCCAGGTGGATGCCGCGAGGGATGCGCGTGCCGTTCAGTTCGGAAGGGAAGTGCTTGCCGCCGCGCCCCCACAGGCGATCGTCTTCGCGGAAGGGGATCGGGCGGTCTTCAGCCTGTGGTATTTTCATTATGCCCTCCGAGAGCGCCCCGATATGTCTGTGATCGCGGTCGATCTGCTGCTCTTTGATTGGTACCAGGAAACCCTGCAAACTGTCTATCCGGCCCTCCATCTACCGGACCTGCGGACGCCCGCGGCCCTCAGCGCCGCCAACCCCGGGCTCCCGGTCTGTCTGGTGAGCTACCTTGACGGTGCTTCCATTGAATGCCATGCGTATGCCCGGTCCGGCAGAGATCGTCCCGGCCTGGATGTGCCCGCCTTTCGCACCACTTTTTTTGAAACGGGAGTGACCCCATGAAAATCGGTGAGATCGCTGAACAGGCCTGTGTGTCCAAGTCCATCCTGCGCTACTACGAATCCATCCGCCTGATCCCGCCTCCCCAACGCGATGCCTCCGGCTATCGCAGCTACTCCACTGCCGATGCGGAACGCATTCGCCTGGTCGTGGGGGCGCGCCAGGTCGGCCTCTCCGTCGCGGATATCCGCGCCATCCTGCGGATGCAGGATGAGCGCAAATGCCCGGAGGTACGCCTGCTTGAACTGCTCGAAAGCAAGACCCGGGAGGTCCGTAAACGTATGCAGAGGCTGGAGGACATCAAGTCTCATCTGGTCCAGCTTCAGGCTTTGGGGAAGGAACTGAATGCGATGAAGGTCCCAAAGCGGGAGGGGTAACATTCCCGCGGCCCACATCCCCGGGCGCAGCGTTATGCTCCCGGCGCGCTGATCCTTGTCGATACATTTTCTGCCATGCACGGGACCCCGGTATTCCGGGGTCCTTTTTTGTTAAGTCTCAGCTTCCCGCCAATGCGGTCAGTGTTTGGAAAGCGGCATAGATCGCGGGCATGTCTTCCGCGGTATAACCGACCCTCCTGTCTTCCAGCCTGTGTGACCCGGGCAGGATGCCGGCCCGGTCGGCCATCACCGAGTGCTTGAATTCCACCACCATCTCCACCGGTGCTGCGACCTTGAGAGGGGCGGGGGCTTTCCCGGCCTCCAGCCTGCGGACCGCGGCGCGTGCAGCCTCCTCGATCCTTGCATGGGTCACCTCCACCGCGAGGCATTCCGCAGACATCTGCCCCCAGGCCCGCTTCACCTGGGCGGTCTCGATCTCTCCAAAGAGTTCGCGCGCCTCGGCGCACACCGCCTGGTCGCCGGAGGTCATAATCACCGGCACGCCAAAGTGACCGCAGACCGCTCCATTGAGTCCTGCTTCTCCGAAAAGCCGCCCGTTGATCCACAGGTTGGCCACGCTGGAAGCGGACCAGGTATGGTCGAGGACCGCCTCTTTCGCTCCGCTGCGCGCATGGTATCCCACGAACATGACCCCCTGCACGCCCCTCTCCACACCTCCCACCATCGAGAACGGCATGGGCGTGCCGGCGTTCAGCGTGGCTCTCGGGTCCAATTCCTCCAGCAGGATATTTCGGTTGTGGTCGTGCCCATCCGTCACGGAAACGCTCTCCGCGCCTCCTGCGAATGCGCCATATACGGCCGCGTTGACATCCCCTGTCATCAGCTTGCGGAAGCGCGGGTATTCAGGATGGGCCGGGTCCACCTGGTCCCAGTGGACTACGCCGGTAATGCCTTCCATATCGGCCGCGATCAAGATCTTCATGTGCGCATCCCTTTCTTTTATTGGGTTGCGTATAGTATACCGCCAACCGGGATGCGGGCTACAGCGCCGTGAAAACCCTCTCTGCGGCCTCGATGGTTCTGGATATGATCTCCTGGCTGTGCATGATGGACAGGAATCCCGCCTCGAACTGAGAGGGTGCAAGGTATACGCCGTTTTCCAGCATGCCGCGGAAGAATCTGCCGAAGCGTTGGGTGTCCGCCTGTTTGACGGTCTCCCAGTTCACGGGCGCGGTCCCGGTGAAGAATGTGGTGAACATGGTACCGACGCGCCTCTGCTGGATCGGGATGCCTCTGTGAGCTGCGGCCGCGCCGATGCCCTCCTCCAACTGCCGGGCGCGCCTCTCCAGTTCCATCCAGACTTCCTCCGGGCGGATCAGCTTGAGCGCCGCGATCCCCGCGCTCATGGCCAGCGGGTTGCCCGCCAGCGTCCCGGCCTGGTACACCGGCCCTGCGGGCGCCACCATCTGCATGATCTCCCGCCTGCCTCCGTAGGCTCCCACCGGCAGCCCGCCGCCGATCACCTTTCCCAGCGTCGTCAGGTCGGGAGTGACGTGATACAGCTCCTGCGAGCCTCCCCGGTGGACGCGAAAGCCGGTCATGACCTCATCGAAGATCAACACGGCCCCCTCGCGGCTGGTCAGCGCGCGCAGGCCCTCCAGGAAGCCCGGCAGGGGCGGGACCACGCCCATGTTGCCAGCCACCGGTTCCACAATGACCGCTGCGATCCTGTCCGGAAATTGCCTGAAGATCGCCTCCACCGAATCAAGGTCGTTATAGATGGCGACCAGCGTATCCTGCACCGTCCCGGCAGGCACGCCCGGCGAATCGGGCAGGCCCAGCGTTGCGACCCCCGAACCTGCCTGAACCAGCAGCAGGTCCGCGTGCCCGTGATAGCAGCCTTCGAACTTGATGATCTTGTCCCGCCGCGTAAAGGCCCGCGCCAACCGCAGCGCCGACATGGTGGCCTCGGTCCCCGAGTTGACGAAGCGGATCATCCCGATGGCCGGCATAAATTCCATGATGGCCTCGGCCAGACCGATCTCCAGCGGGCTGGGGGCGCCGTAGGATGTGCCCTTCAGCGCCGCGGTGCGGATGGCTTCGATCACCTCCGGGTGGGCGTGGCCTGTGATGAGCGGCCCCCATGACAAGACATAGTCGATGCAGCGGTTCCCGTCCACATCCACCAGCCACGGACCTTCACCGCGTTCGATGAACAGCGGCTGCCCGCCCACCGCCCGGAAGGCGCGCACCGGCGAATCCACCCCGCCTGGGAGCAGATTTTGGGCCTTTTGATAATATGCAATAGATTTCGTGTAGTCCATCTTGCTCTCTTTACGAAAATTGGCTGTTCAGGCGCCTTCGGCGGTGAGCTTCAGTATTCGCTCCGCGGCGAGCTGCCCCGAGTGGATGCAGTCCGGTATCCCGATCCCCCGATAGCCGTTCCCGGCCAAGGCCAGCCCCGGGCGCGTTTGCAGGGCCAGGTCGATCTGCTTGAGCAGCGCCGGGTGCCCCAGGTTGTATTGCGGCATGGCATTTTCCCAAACGAAGGCTCGCGCAAAGAGGGGCGCAGCCCGGATCCCCAGCCTGGCCCTTAATTCCTCACGGGCCAGTTTTACGAGCTCCGCCTCGCTCCATGCCACCTCCTGCCCGGCCCGGCCTGCGAACACCCGCAGGAGCGCGAAGCCCGCAGGCGCACGGTGGGGGAATTTTGTGGAGGTCCAGGTGCAGGCCAGCGCCTGGCTGCCCTCACGCCGCGGGATCACATACCCGTAACCGTCCAATGGACGCCCCAGGTCCTCATTACGGAATGCCAGAGAGACCGTCGCCGTCGAAGTGTAGGGGATCTGTCCCAGGCTCTCCGCCAGCCGCGCGTCGATCCCTCGGGTCAGCTTCGCGCTGATGTATGCCGGCGCCGCCAGGATCAGCGCATCCGCCCTCAGGGTTTCTCCGGAGGCCATCCTGACCGCGAACCCTCCGCCGCTGTTTTCCACGCTTTCCGCAGGTGAATTAAGCCGCAGCCCGGCCTGTCCGAGCCTGGAAAGCAGCGCCTCGATGATCTCCGCCAGCCCCAGGGTGGGTGTGAGGAAGGCCGAGCGCGAGCCCTGCACCGCCTTCCCCCGGGCCTGCCGCCTCATATACAGCGCGCCGCGCGCCAGCGAGCCGTGCCTCAATTCCAGGTCACGCAGGTAGGGAAAGGTCGAGGCCAGGCTGAGGCGGTCGCCATCCCCCGCATAGATTCCCGACATCAGCGGTTCGATCAGGTTCTCGTAGGCTTCACGCCCCAGCCTCCGGCTGACGAAGGCCCCCAGGCTTTCGTCCCCGTTGACCGGCTGCGGCGGCATCAGGAAATCCAGACCCATGCGCGCCTTTCCCGGCCAGGAGACCAGCCCGCTGCGCAGGATGGCCTGTACGTTGGTGGGGATCATCATCGCCAGCCCGTCCGGCAGGGGCAGCAGCCGCCCGCGGTTGAGGACGTAGGTATTGCGCTGGGCGGGGTTCGTCCCGTGCAGCCTGTCACCGATCCCCAGCTCACGGCACAGGTCCACTGCATGGGGCTTGGTTGCAAGGAAGGTGTCAGGCCCGCCCTCCACGATGAACCGCCCGCCCCCGGCCTCCACGCGCTCGGTGCGGAGCTTGCCTCCCCAGCGGTCTGAGGCCTCCAGTACGGTGACCCGGGTTTCGGGGGCCAGCTTCAATGCATAATATGCCGCCGAGAGCCCCGCGATGCCTCCGCCGATGATGACCAGCTTCATAGGTGCGGGGCCTTCCATTTCCTGATGGTTTCCTCGAATGGCGGCCTGATCTTTGCGGGGTTCTGCGGAAACCAGCCCAGCTCCGCGCGCGCCGCCTGGTCTTTCAACTCGGTGCTTCCCCATGCCAGCGTGGCGCCCAGGACCCCGGTCAGGACCGATCCCCAATCGTCTGCAATGAAGAGGGAAAGGACCGCGAGCGTCAGACCCAGTCCCAACAGGTACGGCCACCACAGGTACCCGAACCGGCGCTCGCCGTGGATGATGAGCGGAAAACCAAGTCCAATCAGCAGCAGGCCCGCCAGCCCCGCCAGGACTCCGAAGGTATTCATCCCATCCCGCCTTCGCGATGTGCCATCCTGTTTCCGCTTGCCCGGGTGCGGTCCGGCGCATGATTCTGCGTCTTATGCATTACATTCTTCGTCAGCCATTTCTTTTTCCGCGGTTTCTGTGCCTCAGCGTTAAGAATGGTGCAGGGTCGTTTCTGCAGGTTCCTGTCCCCTGGGCCTCAACGGGTCGGCGGTGGTGGCGGCGGGATAATTTGCAAGGATGCGCGCATGACGCGGGTTGTCCGGGTTGGCTGCGGCGTGTCCCTTCTGCACACGTTTCTGCTGGCGCCACAGCTCCAGCGTGTCCCAAAGCAGCGTGATCCCCAGGATGCCCAGCCCCGCCGAAAGGGGACGGCCTGCGGTCTGCAAGGACAACAGTTCCATCCCCAGCCCCGCGGAGGCAAAGAGCAGCATGGGGAGCTTCAGGTCCGTGGAGGTGAATTCCACCCTGCGCACGGCCCGGTGTCCCAGCCAGATCCCCAGGAAGGCGCAGGCCGCCGCAGCGATCCCGGCTCCGTTAAGCGTCATTCTCCTCCGCCTCACCCCCGGTACCCTGCAATTCCAGGAGGTTCCTGCCGGCGTGGAGCATCTCGTCCTCAGCCGGCACCGGCAGCCCGTGGACCAGGTCCACCACGGCCTTGACGTGGTCCACCGGCGTGTGCTGAAGGATCCCGTGTCCCAGGTTAAAGATATGCCCCGGCCGCCCTCCCGCCCGCTTCAAGATATCCATCACCCTCATCTTGATCTCCGGCAGCGGCGCGAAGAGCGCCGCCGGGTCCAGGTTGCCCTGCACGGCGGTGTTATGGCCCAGCAGTTTCCAGCCCTGCTCCAGCGGAATGCGCCAGTCCAGCCCGATCACATCGCCGCCTGCCCGCTTCATCAGGGTCAGCAGGGTGCTTGTGTTGGTCCCAAAGTGGATGACGGGGACCTTGCGGGTCTGTGCGGCCGCCAGCACCCGCTGCGAGTACGGCAGGACATGGCGTTCGTAATCCTGCGGCCCCAGCGCACCCACCCATGAATCGAAGACCTGCACCGCCTGGGCCCCGGCCTCGATCTGCGCCACAAGATAATCGGCCAGGACCGTTGAAAGCCGTTCCATCAGCCCTTCCCAGGCTGCCGGGTCGTTGTACATCAGCGACTTGGTCTTCACGAATTCGCGTGAAGCCCCGCCCTCGATCATGTAGGAGGCCACCGTGAAAGGCCCTCCGCAGAAGCCGATCAGCGGGGTCTCTTTCAGTTCTCCTCGCAGCATTCGGATCGCTTCCATCACGTAGCCCAGGTCCCCGGCAGGATTCACTTCCCGGAGCCGCTTCACATCCTCCAGGGAATGCACGGGGCGCTGGATCACCGGCCCTTCACCGGGAGCGAACTCCAATCCCACCCCCAGCGGGATGACCGGCAGGAGGATATCCGCGAACAGGATCGCGGCGTCCACCCCCAGCGCCCGCACCGGCTGGAGCGTGACCTCCGCGGCCAGCTCGGGCTGGCGGCAGATCTCCAGCAGGCTGTATCTTTCGCGGATCCTGCGGTACTCGGGCATGTAGCGCCCCGCCTGTCTCATGAACCAGACCGGCGTTGCATCCGTGGGGAGGCGCTGGCAGGCGCGCAGGAAGCGCGCATGCAGCGCCGGCAGCGGGATGGTATCCTGCTCACGCAGGTTGGAAAGTGTCATGGTTCTGTCTCCCTTTTCACCAGGATGCAGGCCGGGTCGCTCGCAAGGGGGTCGCCGGTGAGCCCGTACGCTCTTCCCCGCTGGCCTCCGCATACCTCCCGGTACTGGCAGACGCCGCAGGTTCCCTTGTATTTTTCCGGGCTGCGCAGGTCTTTGAAGAGCGGCGAATTGCGGTACACCTCCACGATGTCCTGCTGGCGCACCAGTCCCGCCGTGATGGGCAGAAAGCCTGAAGGCTGGATCTCGCCGATATGTGAAATGAACAGGAAGCCGTTGCCGTCGTTCACCCCGCGTGTGGGGCGGTTGAGCCCGTCCGCATACTGGAAACCCGCTCCCTGGAAGCTGACCTGCGGCCCTCCCTGCTGCCGTTTGCGCTCGATCGCCACCCGCCGGTACATGGGCGCGGCCGTGGCTTTGATATCGAATCGGGCGGTCTGTGCCAGGTCATACAGCCAGTGGAAGACCTGCTCGTGCTGCTCCGCGGAGATCATCTGTTCCGCCAGGGCGCGCCCGGTCGGCACCAGGAAGAACAGCGACCACTGCACCGCCTCCACCTCTTCGATGAACGGCACCATCTCATGCAGGATGTCCACATTATGCCGGGCCACCGTCGTATTGACCTGCACGCTCAGCCCGGCTTGCTGGGCGCGGTGCAGGATGTCGAGCGTCCTCTGCCAGGAGCCTTTCACCTGCCGGAAGTCGTCGTGGATCTCCGGGCGCGGCGCATCCAGTGAAAGCGCGATCCGGCGGATGCCGGCCTCGCGCGCCTTTTCGAGCCTCTCCAGGGTCGGCAGGGCCGTGGCCGTGGGCGTCAGTGAGCAGCGCATCCCGGCCTTTGTGGCATGGGCGATCAGCTCGAACAGGTCCGGGCGCATCATCGGGTCGCCGCCTGTAAAGATCAGGATCGGGCTGTTGCCGAAGCCCGTCAGCTGCTCGATCAGCCGCCTGGCTTCCCCGGTGGTAAGCTCGCGTGGGTCGCGCTGGTGCTGGGCGTCCGCGCGGCAGTGCACACATGCATAGGCACAGGCGCGCGTCACCTCCCAGGCGATCGTGAAAGGCGCCTGATCAAAGTCGGCGTGCAGCATACGCTGGTCTTGATACCGGCGTTCCGCGGCCGCGCGCGGGGCCAGGTGGGGGACAGGGTTCATTTGATTTCCTTAATGGACGAGGGTGGGCTATTTAAGCCAGCGCGCTGCCTCCAGCGCATGATAGCTGATGATCAGGTCTGCGCCTGCCCGTTTGATCGCCGTCAGGGTTTCCAGCGTCGTCTTGACCTCATCCAGCCAGCCATTGGCGGCCGCGGCCTTGATCATCGAATATTCTCCGCTCACGTTGTAGGCGGCCAGCGGCATTTCGGGGAAGGCTTCTTTGATGGTGCGGATCACATCCAGGTAGGCCAGCGCCGGCTTCACCATCAGCATATCCGCGCCCTCCTCCACGTCCAGGGCGGCCTCACGGAGTGCCTCGCGCACGTTGGCAGGATCCATCTGGTGGGTCTTGCGATCCCCGAATTTGGGCGCTCCCTCGGCTGCCTCCCGAAACGGGCCGTAGAACGCGGATGCGTATTTCACTGCATATGAAAGCACCGGCAGGCTCTCGAACCCGGCCTCGTCCAGCCCTTCGCGGATCGCCGACACCATGCCGTCGATCATGCCCGAGGGGGCAACCATATCCACTCCCGCCTCGGCATGTGACACTGCCACCTTCGCCAGGACCTCCAGCGTTTCGTCGTTCAATACGTACCCCTCCGGAAGGTGGGCGTGGTAATGTTCACCGGTGTTCAGGATCCCGCAGTGGCCGTGGTCGGTGTACTCGCACAGGCAGACATCCGTGATAACGACCATTTCGGGGTTGTCCGCCTTGATCGCCCGGATTGCCTGCTGGACAATGCCGTCGTTGGCGAAGTTTTCCAGCCCCACCGGGTCCTTCACTGCCGGGATGCCGAACAGGATCACCGCTCCCAGGCCCAGCTCGGCAGCCTTCTCCGCCTCGCGGACGGCCTCCTCCACCGAGAGCTGAAAGATCCCCGGCATGGAGCGTATCTCGCTGCGGCCAGTCCCGTGCCGTACGAACAATGGGTAGATAAAGTCTCCCGGGTTCAGTTCGGTCTCCCGCAGCATGGATCGAAACGCAGGCTTCAGCCGCAGCCGCCGGGGTCTAACCAGCCCCGCCTTCATCCGCCCGGTCATGACCGGCTCAATTCCATTCCTGGGTTTCATGCTT